>JAJEAQ010000645.1 GCA_022822685.1 Trichodesmium sp. jk18x7bins.61 | reverse complement strand
ATAACACAATTATTTTAGGTGATAATTAATATTACTGAAAACATCCAGGAAGCTGAAATACCAGTACCTTAAAGTAATTTAGTCAAGCAAACAAAGCAACTTAAATTGCAAGTTTATGTGAGAATAAAAGTAGTTTTAATTCCCACCAATGCTGGTATACCTTAGAACTTAAAAGCAAGTCTTAAGACATAAAAAAGGTTGTTAGTTTTTTGATAAAAACTGATTGATTATAGCCGAATCAAAAACCCAGAAGAAAACAATTTTGATTGAAATAAAACTTGATCCAGGGGCACAAGGAAATCGTATCATTAACCCACTTTGTCAAATTTTTCCTCTGGGGCTGCAATGATTCATGCAAAGAAGATAGGGGAATATTTAAATATTCCCCTTTGAGATTTTCAGCGCGGTGGCTGCTCCAAGCATCCCCACCTCTATACCTTATGGCAGGCCACGCCTTTCATTTGGCGCAGTTTCTCATGTCGGTGAGATGGCGAAAATACAATAGGGAGTTTCAATACTCTATTAGTCCCATGAGATAGCTAATTAATCCGTAAACTTAGGAAAATTTTTTTTGGGGAATATAGCTGGGAGAAATGGGATACCAATACTATCAATATGTAATTAATCCTATGAGGTAGTTAATTGCTCAGTAAACTTGTAGCATTTTTTGGGAAATATAGCTGGGAGAAACAGGATGTTAATGAAATTTAACTCAACTTGGCCATAAGTCCTACTTCATTGACTGTAGAGCCTAATCCTGTAAAGTTTTGACTGATTCCGAGAGAAATCCCAAACTGAAATTTTCAGTTTGGGATGAATCGCACTAGCTAATGTAGTACAATAACCCTAGGGAAAAAACAAAAAATGCTATCTTTCAGATTAGAAATGTCTATCGGGTAGCGAGGTAGGATTCCCTATTAAAAAATATTCTCAAGAGAACTCTCTAGACTAATGTCAGAAGCCTACATTCAAGACAAATTTAGAGAGTGTATATGTGAAAGTTAGGCTGGAAGTTATTGTTTAGATTGGTGGAATTTGATCTAATGATAGATAAACATCGTGGTTTTGTGATGACGATAGTGGTGCTAGTAATAATTGCTTTTTTGGGATTTTCTCTATCTCCATTATTAGGAGGATTATTAGAGGCTAATCAAAGAAATAGTCAATTAACTGCACCACCAATTCAGACGCCTGCAGCAGATCAAGAAACAGATTTGTTGGCACAGGTGCGAGGTTATGAATTAATTTTAAAAAGGGAGCCAGATAACCAAACTGCACTGCGTGGACTTTTGCAAGTAAAGCTAGAATTGGCTCAGTCAGGCCTGGGTAATATCGAGGAGGTTATACCCACGCTGGAAAAATTGTCTGAACTAAATCCTGATCATACAGATTATAATGTTCTACTGGCTCAAGCTAAGGCATATATAGGCGATCGCGAGAGTGCTGCTCAAATCTATCGTTCTCTTCTGGCCGAAAAACCTGGTGATGTAAAGATTTTACAGGGCTTGGTTAGTTTATTGTTGCAACAGGAGCGCCCTGAAGCTGCCATTGGTTTGTTGCAAGATACACTCAAAGCGGCTCCTCAAGTAAATCAAGTAGAAGCTGGTAGTATTGACGTGGCCTCAGTGCAATTGATTTTGGGGCAGGTTTATGCTCAACAGGAACGCTACGATGAAGCCATTGTGGTTTATGATGAAGCAATCAAGGGAAATACTAAAGATTTTCGACCGATTTTAGCAAAGGCAATTATTTTAGAAGGACAAGGTAATATAGAAGCTGCTCAAGAACTTTTTGATCAAGCGATAGAGGTGGCTCCTGCGGCATTTAAGGATCAGATCAGAGGGGAAGCATCAGCTAATTCTGTTCTTGATGTTCAGTCATCTCCAGAGGTTGATTCTTCTGAGACAAAGACAGATGAGTTAGAAAATAATAATCAGTAGTTAGGCGAAATTGTCTGTAATTTAATTATTGAGTCATAGTGATGCACCTACACTAGCCCTATTGCTTTGAGTGTGGGCGACAGGAGTTATTAAAAACTGTCAGAATTTTTTTAGAAACAAGGTTTGTTTTAAGCTTAGCTATGACTACTTTATTTTTACTAAGAAGGAATTCAGTTAAATTCAGCCAGAATTGATGTGGGGGATTCTGTGTGACTGGTGGATGAGTTTGAGAAGTCCTATGAATAAAATTATAGGATTGATAATTAGAAGAAAAACACTTCTTTTAGTTTATAATTTATCCCTCCCTCTTAAACTACTGACTACTTTATTTATTTATACGTATTCAACTGGATATGATATAAATCAGCTCCTGTTGATCTTTGGGCTGGAGCTGTTTTTTGCTTGAATAAATGAAAATACCTTCATTCTATTTTCCTTTCTGCCTGATTCAATTGAAAATTATTTTGATGTGATGAGTCAAATGAACAAACCTATTAATCTTTTCGAGTATGAATTTTTAGCACCACAGCATTTATCTCAAATGGCTCTAGATTATTATGCTAGTGGCGCATGGGATGAAATTACTTTGCGAGATAACCGCGCTGCTTATGAAAGATATAAACTTAGGCCTCGAATTTTATTGGATGTTAGCCACCGAAGTTTAACTACAAAAATTCTAGGCCAACAGATTAAAATGCCGATTTTAATTGCCCCTATGGCTGTTCAATGTTTAGCACATCCACAGGGGGAATTAGTAACAGCAAAAGTAGCTGCAGATTTTGGTATAATAATGGTATTAAGTACCTTCTCAACTAAAAAATTAGAAGATGTGGCATCTGCTGCAAATTTGCCAAAAAATCTGTGGTTTCAGCTCTATGTACATCTCGATCGCTCCCTAACTCGCACTTTAGTAGAAAGAGCTGAAGTTGCTGGTTATCAAGCATTATGTTTGACTGTTGATACACCAGTTTTAGGGAGAAGAGAAAGGGATCAGCGCAATCTATTTACCCTACCGTTAGGCATGGAATTAGCTAATTTCACCTCAATGGCAAATTGGGAGATTCCAGAAATGGAAAATGCTCCAGGATTATCTGCTGATTTTGCTAATCGACTTTCCCCCACAATTACTTGGAAAGATATAGACTGGTTACAGTCACTGACATCATTGCCTATAGTAGTCAAGGGAATTTTACGGGCAGATGATGGGATTCGAGCTGTGGAGCATGGGGCAAAAGGAATAATTGTTTCTAATCACGGAGGTAGACAGCTAGATGGGGCGATCGCCACTATTGATGCTCTCTCGGAAATAGTTGCAGCAGTAGGGAGTCAAGTCGATGTAATGCTCGATGGAGGCATTCGCAGAGGAACAGATATTCTCAAAGCTCTAGCATTGGGGGCCAAAGCAGTTTTAATCGGCCGTCCAATTTTGTGGGCTTTAGCAGTAGATGGAGCAGCGGGAATACATCATTTATTGGAACTATTGCACGATGAATTAGATGTGGCAATGGCATTGAGTGGCTGTACTAGGGTTCAAGATATAGATGCTAGTTTGGTACGTCATATTTAAGATCACAAAGCCTAGAATTAGTTCATCTAATTGGGTGAACCTAAATTCAGCCATTAGGATGAAGCTGTTCGGAATTTCTGGAGATTATCATCCAGTTAAAGTAGAAATTGTATGTAGTTTTCTGTTAACACAGGAGGCCTAAAATGAACAAATCCAGAGTATATGAAACTCACAAGACAGGCATGGCTTACCTTTTGTGGTGTTCGGCTTTTCTTGGTTTTTGTGGGCTGCATAGATTTTATTTAGGGAAATATGTCACAGGTGCTTTATGGTTAGCCACAGGTGGTTTGTTAGGAGTTGGTCAATTTATTGATTTATTTTTTATTTCTGGAATGGTGGAAAATGAAAATCTCAGAAAACTGAAGAGACAATCAAATTCTGGAGACATATACCATCATTTTCCTCAGGAACAAATAGTGAAAGTTCTAAAGACCACTTCTAAATCAGATACACAAATTATTTTGCGACTGGCTAAGAATAATCCACAGGGTATTTCTCTGGCAGATTGTATAATTGCTACGAATAAAACAACATCAGAAGTAAGAGAACTGCTAAAAAATCTATATAAAGAGGAATTGATTGAAATGGAAAATCATCCCGAAACTGGGGCAATTATTTATAAGATAATTTAGAGAATCAGAAATTAGGAGTGACAAGTAAAATCAAATTTGGTGAATTTTCAAGATAATTTTAGCAAGCTAGTAGTCGTACTTTAGTGCTCTTGTTCTAGCTAGGAGGCGACGTCGCCACTACAAACAAAGATTTTTGACTCTGGTTAAGCTAAGTACTTGGGCGAAAATTATAAATTTATGAGCATTAAAGCCCTCAGCTGGAAGGCACAATTGGTGAAAAATCTTTTTTCTTTTCTACTAATAGTGCTTTAGCTTTTTGCTGAATTTTGTGATGGTGCACTACTCCCTCATAAGCATAACGATTATAACCACTATTGATAATTAACTCCTCTAAATAACGGACTCTTTCTCTTGTCTCTGGATGAGTAGATAACCAAGCCAGAATACCCACATCTTTTTGATCTTCATTAATATTAATCATCAAGTTTCTGACTCCATCTGCAGCATAACCTGCTGATACTAAAATTCTAGTTCCCAATACATCTGCTTGACGTTCCATTTGCCGACTATAATTAAGTACAACTAAATTACTCATGGCACCACCAGCATAAGGAATATATTGAGTCACGCTAGTAATTAAATTCCCTTCAGACATTAACTGAAATCCATGGGATAATACAGTATGGGCTAATTCGTGAGCTAGTAAACCTGCTAATTCTGCTTCAGAATTTGTTTTAACTATTGCTCCTAAATTCACAAATATCTGCCCTCCTGGTAAGGCAAAAGCATTCAGATTTTCATCCTCGATGATATAAAACTGATATTCAAACTCATTTCTACCAGTCATTTGAGCAAGTTTTTGGCCCATATTATTGACATATTCAATAATCTCTTCGTCCTCAACTATAGATAAACTTTTGGTAGCAGATTCGGCTAACTTTTTACCGATTCTTGATTCTCCTTGGAGCATTAATGCTGTTATTTGAACTGCATTCATGGCAGCAAATGGATTCCCAGTTAGAGCTACACCTAATGCACCAGTAATAACATTAGCAATTGTATTTCCTCTTAATCTTGATTTGAGTTGAGAGCGAAATTTTTTTCTATAAGTTTCTGCTAATTGATTAAATTCTTCTACTTGGAAATTTTCTGGATTCATTAAAGCAAATCGTTGAGCCGATAAAGTTGCTTCTAACCATTTTTTTTCATCTGCGAGAGTAGCAATTTTAGCTTTGATTAATTCTGGTTCATTGGGATATAAACCTACTGCTTGATTTAATGATTCTAAAGCTAATTCTATTTGTTCGTCAGCTTTTAAAATTTCTGCGAATTTAATATGAGCAGGGATAAATTCTGGATATTCTGTGACTAATAATTTTAAAGGTACGAATATTTGAGTTTTTTGGTTTTTTGCTAAACCTGCTTGTGCTTGTCGCCAATACACTTGAGCTGTGATCGGCAATTCTGTAGGTTCATAAACTGCTTGAGGGCGATTAACTTTGGCTTCAATATCCTCAGAAAAAGGTTCTTTTGCCTCTCGATAAAATTTTTCAGCTGCTGCTTTTTCTCCTGCCAAGTAAAGTTGATCTGCTACTGTTAATTTTTCATATGGTGTTTTGAGGGTGGAGTAAGTAGGGAATATTTTTTCTGGCTGAGGAGTTTTTGATTGATTTTTTAAAAGAGTTGTTTCTGTTACAACTAAGTTTGTCAGAGGAAAGAGACTAAGTATGATTGGGAAGAAATTAAAAAAAAGTTTCATAGTTTATGTGATTAAAAATCATAGTGATCGCCGGATTTATTGTATCAAATCTGGTTAAATCAACTTACTTAAAATTACTCATCAGTAGTTATGTCATGTTCGGTAAAACATTTATAAGTGACGGTGTGCCTCAAATATATCTATAGAATTTATTGGACTGACATTTCTTATATCATGTTCGGATGATTAAGTATAATAAAATTAGCAGGAGCTGGGAGGCGCGATAAAAAGAAGGTATCAGGAAGGGAAAGTTTTGATCACTAATTAAGCGGGCATTATATTAAATGTTGCTTGAGAAAATATTTTTGATACTTACTAAATAAGCCTTCCTTTTGTTGCAAAAAAGGCAAAATTAATTTGCTATCACTAACAAATATTGTCAGACTTTATATTGAAAACCCGCTTTGGTAAAGCCATAAACTGTATTAATAAAATACTGACGATTTTCTACAGAAAAATATCCCAACAAGACTCAATCCCAGCCGCTAATTTATCTATCTGAGCCACATACTTATGATATTCATTAGTAGATCATTTCTAAATTCTATTTGTGCATTAATTGCCTCCAAGTATTTTTGTACCCATGCCATCATTTCTTGTAAAGTTTCTTCTACACTCTGACATTTAAGGGCAAATAATTATCGAAAAAACTCCTCTGCTTCAGAAGTTAATGAATTAGGAAAAAGACAGCTCTCTAGAAATAAGTTGAGGTTATTAATATCCGTCTCTATACCTGTAAGAGTATCTATTTATGGCTGTGATATTAGTCTATTAAACATTTGATTGATCTCCTGCCAATAAACTTAATTATGATTATAATATTTTGTATCACTTTTGAATAATAATGAGTTAGACTGAGAGAATATTCATGTACAAAAAACATTTACTAGGGCTACTATTATCTTCTACTGTTGTTGCTTGTGGGAGTACAGATGCGACTACGCCCAATCAATCCCCAACTCCTGAAACCAGCAAATCTCCGATACAAACAACCCAACAAGTTACCACAAAACCTAATCAAGTTATACCCACTGAAACCCTTTCACCAAAACCTATTAATATTACTGTTGCTCAGTTACCCGAACCATTTCACACTCAAAGTGTCAGTAAATCACCACAAGTAATACCACCTCCAGCAACATCAGAAGTTAAACTAAAAGTGCCGACAGGTTTTACTGTGAATATCTTTGCCGATGACTTAGAGCGTCCTCGTTGGTTAGCACTGACTCCAAGTGGGGATGTTTTAGTCACAGAAACACCACAAAATAGAATTAGTTTATTACAAGATACTGATGGCGATGGCGTTGCTGAGACTCGCCAAACTTTTGCTACTGCTGAAAATGGTTTAAATTTGCCGTTGGGAATGGCGTTTGCCAGTGACTATTTCTTCTTAGGTAATACTGATGAAATTCGCAGATTTTCCTACAGTCAAGCTCAAGATAAAATAGTTGGTACTGGAGAAAAAATTGCTGATTTACCTGGTCAAGGATACAATCAACATTGGACAAGAAATGTAGTTATTTCTCCAGACGAACAAAAGCTTTATGCCTCTATAGGTTCTGAATCAAATGTTAGTCCGGAACCCCTGCCCCGCGCTTCAGTTCAAGTTATGAATCTTGATGGCTCTAATCAAGAAACTTTTGCTCATGGTTTGCGCAATCCAGTGGGGTTGGATTTTCATCCCCAAACAGGAGAACTTTATACAACGGTTAATGAACGGGATGGAATAGGGGATGATTTGGTGCCAGATTATTTAACTCGTATTCAAAAGGGTGAGTTTTATGGTTGGCCTTATGCTTATTTTAAGCCTAATTTACTTGATCCTCGCCGGACTAATAATGGTCAGAGCGATCGCCCAGATTTAGCATCAAAAACCTTGACTCCTGATGTATTATTTCAAGCTCATTCTGCGGCTTTGGGTTTGCAATTTTATGATGGTAATACTTTCCCAGAAAAATATAAAAATGGTGCTTTTGTTGCTTTTCGTGGTAGTTGGAATCGTAATGCTGGTACTGGCTATAAAATTGTTTTTATTCCGTTTAATGATCAGAACCGTCCAGAGGGATATTATGAGGATTTTTTCACAGGTTTTTTAACTGATCCATCAGTTCCGAAAACTTGGGGACGACCTGTGGGTGTTTTGGTTTTACCTGATGGTAGTTTGATATTTACTGAAGAGGGTAATGGTCGTATTTATCGAGTTCAATATACTGGATAATTTTGATGTTAATCGCTGGTTTGGTATCTGCTTCTCAACTGATGAATACTCAAGGTTAGTTAGTACTAGGGGTGAGATTGTTGATTTATGGAATGATCACTTTACCTTTGGGTTTTTCGTCTGGATTTTTACAGGTTAGTCGAGGATTTCACAATCTCAAAGAGTTGTTTCAGGGATTGGCGTAACGTTTTTTTTACTCCGGCTTTAATAAAAGGGTTGGTATTTCAGGTTTTTTGTTGCCTCACTCCAGTGAGAGGATTTCGAGTATTGTGTGGTAGTTATGGGCAGGGTTGTTTATTTTTGTTTATTGTCTATCATCCGATTAATGCCCAGAGTTTTTATCCACCAGGAAACCAGACTTTTGTAATACCAATTTTTTACTCTGGCTGGATTTTTGGGGTTAGGATGTGCGATCGCATATAAACTAACCGACTTGGCTGTTTATGGGTGATAGTGATTATCCATTCGATAGTAGTTATGATTTAGATATTTGGCTTGGGTGGTAAGCAGAAGTTATTTAAATAATTAGGATATCACTCATGCACGGGAGCAATATACTCCCACTACCCAACAATTTGAAAGTTAAAAATTCAAAGTTAAGTTTCTGCCGTCGGGGCAATAGTCAAAGGGCAAGAGGCAAAAATTAGGCTATAATTTAGTTTTATATAATGTCTGCTTAATTAGTAATAAAAATTTTCCCCTCCTGATACCTTTTTTCCCTCCGCGCCTCATAATTACGAATTCCGAATTTCTCTCAATTTTATTATACTGAATCATCCAGACATGATATTAGTCCCCCACTATATTTTTAAAATTAGTGGTGGCTGTCAATCGAACAACAAGGCGGATGGAATTTAACCATCAAGCCATGATCAGGAATAGAGGTGCAGCGATCACAACTCGGTATCTTCTAATTCCTATTTCTCAACTTTCTTTTTAATTTAACCATAAAAAAGCCATCTTTGTTTTCTCTATGAGGCCAAACTTTTACCCATCCTGCTGTAGTAGGCGGAACCAGAAAATTCATAGCTGGCATTTCAATTTCCCACTCAGAATTATTTTTCAAAAATGCGTCTATAACTTGCTCATTTTCTAAAGGATGAATTGTACAAGTAGCATATAACAGAATCCCTCCTGGTTTTACCCATTCAGCAGTACTTTCTAACAACTGACTCTGAAGTTTTGAGAGTTCTTGAATATTTTCTGGAGTTTGTCGCCACCGCGCATCTGCCCGACGGTGTAGAATTCCCAAACCAGAACAAGGTACATCCAATAAAACTCGGTCAGCTTGATGAATATATTCTGGAAAATTTCGACTATCACCAACCAAAATAGAAATAGATCTTAACTGCAATCTCTTAGCATTTTGTTGTATTTTTTTGAGGCGAAAAGCGGTTCTATCAATAGCCAAAATTTTGCCACTATCTCTCATTAACTCTGCCATATGAGTTGTCTTGCCACCAGGAGCAGCACAGGCATCAATTATGATTTCTTCTGGTTGGGGATTTAATAAATAAGTTACTAACTGAGCGCTACTATCTTGAACTGACCACCAACCTTGGTTATAGCCTGGTAATTTTGGTATTGAACCCACTGCACCAGTTAATCTTAAAGCTTGGGGAAGTTGTGACACCCGGCTCACAGAAATACCTATGTTTTTAATTGCTGTTTCTACTTCTTCAATAGTAGTTTTGAGGGGATTAATTCTTAAATCAACGGAGGGTGTTTGATTGAACCATGAGCATAATTGTTCAGCTTCTGTTGTACCTAATTGCTCGATCCAATATTCAATAATCCAATCAGGAAAACTATGTAAGACTCCTAATCTTTGCACCAAATTTTGGGGTAAGTTTATGGTTGAGTGACACCGAATATATTGTCGCAGCAAAGCATTAGCAAAACCTGCTAATTGAGGCAGTTGATTTTGTTTAACTAATTCAATTGTTGTATCAACTGCTGCTGATTCAGGAATTTGTTGTAAGTATGATAATTGATATAAACCAATATGAAGAATTATCCTTAAATCCGGGTGTTGTTGATGGGATTTCTTTTTTGCAAATTGGTCGATAATAGCATCGAGCGATCGCTGCCTTCTCACACACCCATAAACTAACTCTGTAACTAATCTACGGTTAGCATCAGTTAAATTATTTTTGTTCAGATATTTATCTATGGCAAAATTAGCAAAAGCTTGTTTCCTATAAACTTCAAGAAGGGTAATAAAAGCAAGTTGACGAGGATTGTTATTCACTTGAATTAATTAAAAAAATGTCAATATTTTTTTTTGTTCTGATGGCCAGATTTTCATAATTATAACATATATTTTAGAGACGGAATTAAAACTTTCTAGCCATTGTTATAATAATTAAAAAAATCTGGTTAACTCTGATGAATTTTAATTTAACAAACCAACAGGAAAACTCCTCTAAATTAAATTATCTGATCAAGTTTTGATTGAACCTATAGAAACAGGTGGATATCGAGCCATAATATTAGATAGGCCGGAATACCAAGCGTCAAGGGCAACCCGTGACGAAGCACTTTAGATGGTGACAGCACGCTTACAGAAAGTAGAAGAAGATGAAATAGTACCATTAGAAGCAACAAAAAAAATAGAGCCTACCGAAAAAACTCCAAAGGTATTGATTTGAGCCTGTCGCCGACATGAAAAGGTTTGATTTATTTAAATCATCACCAGTGATGGTGAATTTAGCTTCGCTACATGAATGTAGAAGTCCCTCAGTTTTTGAACAAATCTGAGCATAGGTGATCTCAGTTTCAAAACAGATTATCTAAACCGCAATCAATCAAAACCCCGCCCCTCAGGGCGAAGTCTAATATATCCCTGGAAGAATCCCTCGGTGTCGCCATCTCGCACCGGAGTGAGTATATCAATCAGAAAATAGGTTGGCTAGCATTGTCATACAAAAACTGATAAATTGATATTGAGATTTTTCTCCTATATCATTTTGATAGTCCCTAATCTAGAAGATAAATCACTCAAATTTAACAAATCAACTTTCAATGACCATCTCAACTCCAAATCCCGTCAAACACAGGAAAGCCAAAGCACTCAAACCTGGTGCAAATCGTCCCGCCAAAGCACTTTGTAGTGAATGTGGTTTGTGCGATACATATTATATACATTATGTCAAGGAAGCTTGTGCATTTCTTAATCAACAATTTGATCACCTTGAACAACAAGCCCACGGGCGGACTCGCGGTCTTAATAATGACAATGAGACCTATTTCGGTGTTCATCAAGAGATGATAGCCGCACGCAAAAAACAACCTATTGAGGGGGCGCAATGGACTGGTATTGTCAGCACTATGGCTTGCGAAATGCTGAATCAAGGTATTGTCGAAGGTGTGGTGTGTGTTCAAAATACTAAAACAGACCGCTTTCAACCAATGCCAGTTATTGCTCGCACTCCAGAGGAAGTCTTAGCTGCAAAAGTGAATAAGCCAGCTCTTTCTCCTAATCTTTCTGTATTAGAAGAAATTGAAAAATCTGAGATGAAACGACTATTAGTAATTGGAGTGGGTTGTCAAATTCAAGCATTACGAGCAGTGGAAAAACAATTAGGTTTAGAAAAGCTATATGTTTTGGGTACTCCTTGTGTAGATAATGTTACTAGAGCCGGGCTACAAAAGTTCTTAGAAACTACAAGCAAGTCCCCCGAAACTGTAGTGCATTATGAATTTATGCAAGACTTTCGAGTACATTTTAAACATGAGGATGGCTCGATAGAGAAAGTACCATTCTTTGGCTTAAATACGAAAAAACTTAAAGATGTTTTTGCTCCTTCTTGCATGAGTTGTTTTGACTATATGAATGGTTTGGCAGATTTAGTCGTGGGATATATGGGAGCGCCTTTTGGTTGGCAGTGGATTACTGTGAGAAATGAAACAGGAAAACAAATGTTAGATTTGGTGATGAATCAGTTAGATACTCAAAATGTAACGTCTCAGGGCGATCGACATCAAGCAGTTCAACAAAGTATTCCGGCTTACGATCAGGCTGTAACTTTGCCAATGTGGGCTGCAAAATTAATGGGAGTTGTTATGGAAAAAATCGGCCCTAAAGGTTTGGAGTATGGGCGGTTTTCTATTGATTCCCACTTGACTCGGAATTATCTTTATCTCAAGCGAAATTATCCAGAAAAATTAGAGGCTCATGTGCCGGAGTTTGCTAAGAAAATTGTGGGGCAGTATAAGTTGCCGGAATAGTTTTTTTTGTGTTTGGTTTTTAGGTAGTATTGCAACCTGACTCCTTTCTGATAATGATTAAATCAGCATCTAATACCAATCTAATCAATTTTGCCACAGCTTATGAGTAAGGTGGGCAAATATCACTTAATTTGCCATTGATATTCATCTCTCAACATTTGCCCACCCTACTACTTGTGATGCAGAATGGGGCTGACTTTGTGATCAAATTCAAAATCAATTAGTAGGGAAATGACAATGGAGATATCACAGACAAAACCTAACCCTCGAACCAATAATTTGGTCATGCACAATATATTTGGTTGACAGCCTATTTATCAAAGTAAACCCCTGAGTTATTGTAAATCACAACCTCATACAGAAGAAGAGAAGCAGGAAAAAGATTATCCCAAGGAGGCAGCAGGGAGATTAAGCAGCAACCACCAAACTGTTATTGCTGATATTCTCAAAAATTCTGGAATTCAAACATGGGTGAGCCTGGATGCTTTGTCAAGGATTGAATCAACTATTGATGTGTACTTACTTAAGACGTTTAGCTTATGGTTTAACTCAGGGAAGTATCCCACTATTCCTTGGTGAAGCAGTTGACTCAAAAACTGATCAAAAGAATCAAGCAAAAGCTATGGCGATCGCTGATGCTGCGGTAGAAGCGATCGCCATAGCTTTTCTCAGAAATCGGGTTTGTGTTCCTCGCGATTTGAGTGCAGGAGCTGCAGTTGCTTTGCAAACAGCAGTTGATGCTATGTTGTCTAGTCTCTACCAAAATTCTATTTGAGAGATTGTTTGTCAAACAGAGATTAAATTCCTGGGTAGGGCGAGTTAGGAGTGGAGTATATCTCCTCGTACTTACTATAATTTTATAGCTATCTTAGTATTTACCTTACAAACAGTCTCTGAGGGTGGAATTGTTCTCCTCAGGTTGGTAGATTTGGAATCATCCACTAGCCTGATTTCCCTAGTTATCCAGCAGCTATGCTGAAAGTTCTGTTATTACATACGCAAAACTTCTTACCTTTTCACCATGAACAAATGTCGAACCCAGTAGTAGTAGGGTGGGCAAATATCATGCTGATTTACCATTAATATCAATAACTGAAGATTTCCCCACCTGAAATTATGGCTGTAGCAAACCGACGAGCTAACTGGTATAATCCCCCCTTCTGTCTTCTTAAAATGTTACTTTCCTCCATTGTTAGAACAGACTGAACTGCAATAATCAAAACCTTTAAACTTATTAGTAGATTTTTTTTTATTTTTCGGCTCAAATTCTACGACTTTTTATCACTTCTAATTCGCAAAAATTCTCCCACAATTGCGATTAATCCTGAAGCGAGAATTAAAATTACACTCAGGGCATTTATATCAGGTTTTACCCCTGTACGAATCCGACTAAAAATTTCCATGGGCAAAGTTGTTGTCCCACTACCTGAAGTAAAACTAGCAATTAAAAAATCATCCATACTTAGTACAAAAGCTAATAGACAACCAGACGCAATTCCTGGTAATAATTGAGGCAATAAAATTTTGATAAAAGCTGCTACTGGGGTTGCTCCTAAATCTAGGGCAGCTTCCTCTAAACATGGATCTAAATCTGCTAATCTTGTGGAGACAACCAAACCAACATAAGCCAGACAAAAAACAATATGAGCTGCAATAATTGTCCACAAACTTAATCGAATTGCTAATGCAGTTAAAAATACCAAAGTAGCAACAGCGATCGCTATATCAGGAACAATTAATGGTAAATAAGAAACACCAAGATATAAAGACTTACCCCGAAACTTATATTTGGCCAAACCTACTGCCATTAAAGTACCAATAACTGCTGAAACCATAACCGCACAAATAGCCACTGTTAAACTATTTTGTAAAGCAGTTAAAATCCTAGTATCCTCAAAAAGTTTGATATACCATTGTAGAGTAAAACCTTCCCATCCAGCACTGTATTTAGATTTATTGAAACTATAAAAACCTAGTACAAAAATTGGCAAGTACATAAATATGAACATTAAAATTGTAAATATTACCTGCCAAGAAAACTGGAATTTTGCCTGAGATTTAGACAGATCTATTAGGATCTTGTCTTCTGGGTTTGTTACAGTATTTGTCATCAATTTCTCATATAATTTTACTGAAAAAGTCTACTCACATTAAACCCAGGGAGTAGACTTTACTTAGATGGTTTAGCATCACCAAATTTTAGTAAAAGAGCGATCGCCATACTCACCCCCAAAATCAAAACCATACTCAAAGCCGAGCCAAAACCCCAATTTTGAGTCGCTCCTAAAAACTGATTATAAATTAATCTAGCTACAGTCATGCTAGAAGCTCCACCCAGTAATTCAGGGTCAACAAAATCCCCTAAAGAACTAATAAAAACCAATAAAGAGCCAGCAATGATACCTGGTAAAATTTGGGGAACTGTCACTTTCCAAAAAGTTTGTATAGGTGTGGCTCCTAAATCAGCAGATGCTTCCAATAGCCTTCGGTCTAACTTTTCTAAAGAGGCATAAAGAACAGTCACAATATAAGGTAAATAACTATAACTCATACCAATAAAAACAGCCGGAGTTCGATTCAACAACTCCAAAGGTGGTAATCCAATAATTCCAATAATTGAGTTTAAGACACCAGTCGGGCGTAAAATTGTAATCCAAGCATAAGAACGTAATAAAGATGAAGTCCAAAGTGGCAAGACAAAACCCAATAAAAGTAAATTTCTCCACTGTTTTGGTGACATTAAAGCTATCCAATAAGCCACAGGAAACCCCAACAATAAACACCAAATTGTTGTACCTAAAGCAAAATATATTGAACGCCCAATCACCTTTAAATTAATCGTTTCAAATGCCCGTAAATAGTTACCTAAACCATCAGGAATTACCAAATCTCCTGGTCGAATATTTTCAACTAAACTCAATTGAAAAATCACTAAAGTTGGTGACACTAATAAAAATAGTAACCAGAAGCCAGCTGGGCCTAGTAAAGCCATAGGGCCTAACATCTTAGAAAATATTCGAGCTATACCATTTTTAGACTGAGAATTTAACGAGGTATGAGGAGGCGGTTTAGTAGACGTTGTCATATTTAATTTAGTTAAAAATTATTCTCTTTCTAATTTTTGTCAGTCATCAAAAATTTAAAAAAATTCGTAGTTGGGCTTGAGCAATATAGTTGGAAAGGAAAAAAGGCCAGGAATCAGGTGAATTTAACACCCTGAGCGCGGGGATAACGCTTCTCTCCGCCTGACGCTCATCAGGCGGAGAGTCAGCGCTATTATGTTGTCGGATACACACTTAACAATTAACAATCATTTATTATAGCAGTTCTCAGCCTTGGTGAGGTATAAAAATTTCTGATTTTGGAGAGTTGGGAGTCGGGAGTCGGGAGTCGGAGTTAAATAAAAGTGTACCGGCAGAGTTCGAGAAACCCTATATTGATTCTGAAAATAAGAGGATTGACTAAAAGAAAAAATATAAATGATTTTTTTCTCCTGAACAGGAGAGACTTTAAATCTTAATTATTAATTAATATCATGTCCGGTTATATACTTTGATGTCAGGAAGTCAGAGAGCAGCTATGCTCCTATGCTGAACGGTTTCTTCTAATTGTTACTTGATTTTATACACTTTCATGGGGCGAGGTGGCCAACGATACTACCGGACATGATCTAATAATTATCAATTATCCACTTCTTAATTTAGTCCAGTATTGAGCGTAAATTTCTTCATATTCACCTACTGGTGCTATACTTTCACACTTTTCAAGTACTGACTTTGGGGGGAATAAAGTTGGATCTTCTTTTAGTTCTTCTGGTAATATTTCATAAGCCAAAGTAGAAGCTGTAGCAAAACTAAGTCTTTCTACAATTTCAGCTGCTATATCTGGCTGTAACATAAAATTAATCCACCGATATGCGCCATCTGGATTAGGGGCATTTTTGGGAATTACTAAAGTATCCATCCACAAAGACGAGCCACTACGAGGAGTAACATATTCTAAGTCGGCATTTTCTGGTTTAATTTCTGCAGCATCAGAAGAATAACACATAGCAATCAATAAATCTTCTACTAAAATTTGAGAGCGCCAACTATCTGTAGTAAAAGAAGCGATCGCCGGCCTCAATACGAGTAACTCTTCATAAGCCTGCTTAATATGTTCTTCATTGGTAGAGTTGTAAGAATATCCCAATTTCCGCAAAGCACATCCGATCACCTCACGCACATCATTAACTAAAGTCATCCGCCTCCAGAATAAATCTCGATTTTCCCAGATATAATCCCAGTCAGTAGGCGCGATCGTCAACAGTTTACTATTATAAACTAGCCCTGTTGTTCCCCAGCTTATAGGTATGCTGTAGCGATTACCAGGATCGTATATGGGGTTTTTAAACTGGGAGAACAAATCGTCTAAACCAATAATCAAAGAATGGTCTAACTCTGTTAGTAAATTCTGAGCCGCCATTTTTTGCACCATATAATCTGATGGATAGATAATACTATATGCTCCCCCCCCTCCTGCTTGCACTCTAGCTAGCATTGACTCATTAGAATCAAACACATCTGCAACGACTTTTATACCTGTTTCATCATAGAAGCGATCAAGCAAATCTTGATCCGTGTAGCCAGCCCAAGTATAAATATAGAGTAAATCTAAACTACTTTGTATTTGAGGGTTAGATTTGACTTCGGCTAATCTCCAACCACAACTAGCAAGGGTTGAAGCTGCAATAGTCGCTGCTGAGGTTTTAATAAATTGACGCCTCGTGCAAGCATTTTGCTCATCAAGGGAGCTGGCAATAAAATTTCCTCGATATTTCCGTAAATTAGTTGGAGGCACAGTAATTTTTAAACCAAAATTTATAAAGCAAAAGTAGGTTGGTGTTAAAAGTTGAACAGTGTTTGCCGAAAAACATTCGATCAACTGAAAGTCACCACGTTTTAACTAGAGGATGAAAGCCGATACACTAAATTTAGTTACCAGTATGTATTTAATGAATGTGGTTTAATCGCCAGCCACCAGTGGTGGTATATCCTAGAACTTAAAAGCCTACATAATCTGGCTAAACAGAAGTTGGTATCTTCTCTATAAAAACCGATAATTAAGAGCTGAATCCGCAACTTGTCAAACTTGATGAAAGATTAAAACTAAACTTTACCTTTGGGTACATGGGAATAATATCATCTACACTCTTCCTAAGATTTTAACTCTTCCGTCTACACAGTGGGTTGATTGACTATTCTTCCTATCCTGATTCATGCAAAGCCAAACAATTTTGTTTTGCCCAGTAAATATAGATAGGAGTATCCGTATTAGGCAAAGTTCCTTCTGTATTTGGCTGCCGTACCATTACGCGATCGCCAGACAACAGATTTACTTGATAATATACATGAGTTCCCATATACATGATATTCATCAACCTACCTTCAAAATAATTTTCTGATACATCTGGGGAATAAAGACTGAGGTTAACTTTTTCTGGTCGCACACTTACAACTACGGAAGCACCATCATAAATTTCTAATCTTTGAGCTTCCCCATTAGCTTCTGGTTGTTGTACAACAATCTTCAAGTCACTATTTGTCTTTACCACCAGATTCAAATTATCAGTAAATTCGACCCTACCATGAAATAAATTCGTATCTCCAATAAAATCTGCCACAAAGGGACTTTCGGGGCGGTCGTAAATTTGTTGAGGAGTACCTATTTGTTCTATCTTACCCTCATACATCACAGCAATACGGTCAGACATACTCATGGCCTCTTCTTGATCGTGAGTCACCATAACAAATGTCACACCTAAGTCTCGATGCAAATTGGACAACTCCATTTGCATTTGTTTGCGTAGTTTTAAATCTAAAGCACCCAATGGTTCATCTAGCAATAATACTGCTGGGCGATTTACTAAAGCCCTTGCTAAAGCCACCCGTTGTTGTTGCCCACCGGATATTTGATTAGGATAGCGAGCGGCAAATTTCTCCATTTTGACTAACTGTAAAGCTTGTGCCACTTTTTCTTCAGTTTCAGCTTTTCCTAAGCGTTTGATTCGTAGTCCAAAAGCGATATTATCTTTAACAGTCAGATGATTAAATAAAGCATAGCTCTGGAAAACAGTATTTACAGGACGACGGTAAGGAGGGGTTTGGTTCATCGATGTGCCCCGAATCATTATTTCACCAGCGGATGGAGTTTCAAATCCAGCAATTAAGCGTAATGTTGTAGTTTTACCACAACCAGATGGCCCTAAAATACTAAAAAATTCTCCTTGGCAGATATTCAGGTCAACACCCCTAACTGCTGTATGGCCTTCAAAGACTTTGAATACCTTACGCAGTTCCACATCGTTTTGGGTGTTAGTCGTGGTAGATTCTATACTAAGTGCAGTCTGAGTAGTCATAGTTGTTATGTCTTGGGTGAGGAACATGCTTTAAGAAGTTGAGTCTTAATTAATTTCAGTCTGAGTATTTTCCAGTATTTTAGCAGTTCCTGCTATCAGGCTTCATCAATTGATTAGACAGCAAATAGTTGGATTGGTTAAGTATTTAGTTATTGAGGAGCAAAGATAAATTTGGCACTATCACCCCATCCTAACTATCTATAACTGTAAATGTAGCAAATTTTGACTCAATAGCATACAAAACTTAAGAGACTTACAGACTACAAGACTTAGTTGTCAGAAGAGAGAAACTAGAAAAATCCTGATTTTTTCACTATAGCTATTCTGTTGGTGAGGGCGAATTTTCTGGGGCGCTAGAGGGTTGATCATTTGATGTTTTCGGCTCATCTTCTTGAGCTGTAGATTCTTCTGTTTTATCAGATTCCGACTCTGGTTTTTCTTGTTTTTCCCACTCAGAAACAGGTTTAGTCAAAACATTTTTGAAGTTGACAGATAATAACAAAACAGACACTTCTTCTGGTGGCTTGACTGAGGTTTCTAACTGAGAATATATATGACTGCCATCAAAGTCTGGTTGACCTAAAAATAATCTTTGGGTTTTGCCATCTTGCAGTTTAACTTCTAGAGTAATTTCTGGTTTTTCTAAACCATACTCGGATAATTGAGAAGCCAAAGTTTTAATGGTGCGATCGCTTTTTAATTCTGTTATTTGGTCTAACAAAAATTCTACTGTTACTAAATCAGCTTCTTTCTCCACAGGCGAAGCTATCTTCCAATTTTTTTTACCTTCATTTTCTGCCCTGATTAGAGTTAATCTTTCTGATTCTTGTTTGATATTAATCGACTGAATTTGCTGGGATTCAAAATCAAATACTTGCTTTCGTTCTTCTTCAATTTTTGCCTGCTGTTGTTTACCCCTAATTTCATAGAAGTAAACCAAACCACCTAAAGCAAGTGCTGTTAAAATTAGTGTTAAAGTTACTTTCTTTATTTTCATCTGAATATCCAAATAAACTTAACTGTTTTCTATCAACATCTTTAAATTTATGGACTAAATTTTTAACAGTTTTTTTTTGTTTAAAGACACAAAACAGTTATTCTTTTTGCTAACTAATTCACAAAAATCATAAGTTATAATACTAAGTCCGGCGCACGATCGGAGCTTGATTACGAGGAAAAGACAACAGGTAAGAGGCAAAAGGTATGTATAGTTCGACAATTTGGAAAATATACTTTTGCCTCCCGGGGGAGTCGCTTCGCTTGCATAACTGGATTTAGTATAGGCATCAGATTTATGCAAATTATGACAATACCTATAGCTGATACCTTTGATAATTTCAGTTTGAGTTTTGAGATTAAAACTGCCAGTTTTTTCTCCCAACTACTCGATCATACATAGGCGCTGATTTTCTGAACTTGGTATAAGAAAAAAACCATATTGATCAGGTCTAATAATTTGTCTACTACCTTACCCCTAACAATACTTATAGCCACAGCATTAGCTAGTGTTAGTTTGCACTGTTTGTCAATCATTGCTAATAATCATGGGCTATCAGATCAAAAACAAGGTTTAGTTATGGATTTTTCACCCTCAATTATCGTCGCTGCCACCAGATAATTCCACCAATTATAAAGCCTAAAAGTGGCAAAATAACTACTGCCGTCCAACTTAAAAATCTAGCTTGTACTAACGTCATTACAATACGACGGTTAGTGTCTTGATTCGGACTAATAAAAACAGCTTGTTGTTGTGGTCTACTTAACCAAGAAACTGAGTTAAGAAAGACATCTCTATTTAATTGTTGTTGAAGCCAACCATTTGTAGCAAATTGAGAATTTCCTAATACTACAAGTCTTGCTTCTACGTCGGATACATTATTTAATCTGTCTGCCCTTTCAGCAGGGTCTAATTTATCTGATGCTTGGCCAGGAAGTAGAGGAATAATTTCTGCTGAATTTTTCTCCTCTTTTGGCTCTACTTCAGATGTATCTGATGCTTGACTAGGAAGTAGAGGAGTCTGGGTGGAGTCTGATTTTACCTTCTCAATTTTTTCCGCAGAGGTGAAACGAGTGAAAGCTACACCCAAAGATAATGGCCCGGAGCGGTCGCGCCCCTCATCAAACTTTAACTGGCCCCTTAAATCTGTTTCCCCCCAACTTTGGTCACTTGTCCAAATTAGAGGACTTTCTTTGATTCCGTCCACAGTTTCACTTTCTATGGGGCGGGCAAAAGGAAATAATGAAATACCATTAGTAAAGTCTTGAGTAATAGGATGTTCTCCATAGTTAGTAACTAATACTACCCAGGGGTCAAGGCCTACTAATCTACCATTTTCTGGGTCATCTATTGCAAGGCGATCATCAACTAATACCCCCCATTCTTTAAATAAACTATCTAATCCTGGATTTATATTTGGATCTAACATAACAAATAGACTACCACCTCCATCTAAATATTTTCTTAAAGCAGTAACTTCTGCCTCTAAAAATTCTCTTTCAGGACCAGCAATAATCACCGCATCTGCGTCTTCTGGTATTTGAGGAATACTTGCTAAATTTATAGCTTCTACCATGTAATTTCTATTTTCCAGAGCTTTTAAAGCTTCAGCAAAACCCTCTTCATTTGCTTCTAATCCTCGTTCACCATGACCTTGAACAAAGTATACTGTTGATTTTTTTTTCCCTTGTATTGCTTCTATACTATTAGTTAATTTAGATTCTGTTAAAAGTTCTGGTCGTCTGCCAATAATAACTTCTCTTTGATCTCCAGATTCAAGATGAATTTCTCCTAGTCGTTTAACTCCAAATTCATTAGCTTTTCCTGGTTCTTTCTGAGGATCTACTAATTCGATGCTAAATTTACCATTTCCTTGTAGTTTATAGTTTTCTATCAACTGAGTATATTGAGGATTTTCGCCACGGTCAAAAATCCAAAGCTTGACCGGCTTTTCGAGTTTTTTCAATACTTCTGCAGTTCGAGGAGATAATGTAAATCGTTGGCTTTCTGTAAAATCTATTCTTGTTTGATAACGAACTGCTAAAAAGTTGATCAATCCCACAATTACAAATACTGAAATAGTGGCAAAAATTGCATTTGTGCCTGCCTCTGTTGCTCGTCCGCTCCACCAAGCTGTAGTTGAGTTTTTTTCTGCCGAATAAGCTTGATCAAAAAACCATAAACCAATTATTATGATGCCCACAATTATTATGCTTAGTGGCAGAATTTTCCATTTTCCGGAGACAAAACCTGCTGATACACCAGCCATAGTTAAGACCGGCCCTAGCAAAAATAAATAAGTCCAAATCTCCTTGGTAGTTTTCATATTACACTATTTATTTTCCTCTTTATAAATTTTACTGGGATACTTTACGAAGTCTTTGCAAGTCTATAAAGTCCAACCAACTGTCGAAACTTTACAGAAGGTAAATATATTTTGTATCCTTAGTAGGGAAAAAGTCAGAAACTTTGTCTGTATAATCACTCAATCTTTAGCTATAGCTGTTCTGTAATTTGTACTTTATAGCTTTCAGTGGATGATAAGTAGTGTTCTGTCAAAATTATTTTGACAGGTGATCAATTCTAAACAGCATTACCCTTAAATTAAAGTTACAAAAATCTACCCATCATTTCAAAGTTTACAGAGCAGTAGGTGAGGATTAAAATCAAGTTATGTAACAAAATGTCAAACCAGCGAACAGCC
>JAJEAQ010000124.1 GCA_022822685.1 Trichodesmium sp. jk18x7bins.61 | reverse complement strand
GACAAGGAGAATCTGATCCATATGCACAGAGGGTGTCATATTCATGTAGCTAAGGCCCCAAATGGGTAGAGCCTGTCGCGCGACCTAAGAAAGCTCCGACTCTTGGAGGCAACAGGTACATTCAAAAACCAAGAATTGTATGGCTGGAAATAAGGCTTGAGCCGTGTGATGGGAAACTGTCACCCACGGTTCAAAGGGGAGGGGAGAGGAGTAATCCTCATTGAGCCTGTCGCCGACATAAAAGCTCCGACTGGGGTCGGCCACCTGACCCGATTTAGAGGTTAGAGACTGTTTGTCAACTAAATATTTAAGATAGCTAGAGTGTTTAATTCTGATGGGTTACGGCGGACAACTAGAATTATGATGATTACAAGGAAATATTTCCGCTTCACCAATCCTACGCCAAAATTTAATCTGAGTTTGACAAACAATCTCTTACAGAATTTGGCCAGTTTATTTAAACTTGATGATTCATTTTTTCTGATTTTTGACTTGATCTTTATCAAAGTTAACTATTAACATAGATAACTATTATAGAGCAATAGAATTAAATAATTGGTTATGGTTAATATTCAGGCTCAGGGTAAAATTATAAGTTGCGCTCGCGGTGCAAATCTGCGTCAAGTGTTACTAAAAAATGGCGTAAATCTCTATAATAGTAATGCTTCTATGATTAACTGTCGTGGGATTGGCACTTGTGGCACTTGTGCAGTAGTCATAGAAGGAGAAGTTTCTGAAGCACAATGGCGAGAAAAAGCGAGACTTTTTGTACCTCCTCATTCCCCTGATTCTGATCAACGTTTGTCTTGTCATGTAAAAGTTTTAGGAGATATCAAAGTGACGAAATATAATGGTTTTTGGGGGCAAGGTTCCAAGACTGTCTGGACTCCTGAAAGCTAATACCAATTTCATCTAGTTTTGCTAGGCGGAAGTTAAAAGTCAAAAGTATTATTTGGTAAGGCTTTGAGTATTTTGTCACTGGTTAGTTACTTTAGCTCTACTGCAATAGTTTCCCTACACCCATCTGGCTGAGAGTAGTCAATAGTCAATAGTCACGGTGTTGGTTAATTATGGGATAAATTTGTTTGCTTAGGCCACCCTACTATGGCAAAATTTCCTAAGTCCTGAAGCCTAATTCATCCCCCTACTAAACAACGCCATAATCACTACTCAACCTGCGTGAGCGAGATATTCACATTATGAATTTGATGTCTGGCATGACAATAATATTATGTCTCATTGAACAACCATAATCAGCACTGCTGCTCCTAATCCGCAGGGAGGTTGCATGCAACGTCCTTACGTTATGGTTAATTAATGGGACTTTATATAACATGATTTTTTGAATTGCCTCTAAAATATCCTTTCTTCCTTATTTTAAGATGAATCAGTCAAGTAATATTCTAATTATCGGTGGCGGTATTATCGGTTTATCTTTAGCAATAGAATTAAAATTGCGTGGTGCGGAAGTTACTGTTATTACTCGTAATTTGCAGGAAGCTGCAACAAATGCTGCGGCAGGAATGTTAGCACCTCAAGCTGAGGCTATTGCTCCCGGCAAAATGTTAGATTTATGTTTAAAAAGTCGGGCATTGTATCCAGAATGGGTACAAAAAATCGAGTCAATTAGTGGTTTAGAAACTGGTTACTGGCCTTGTGGAATTTTGGCTCCAGTTTATGCAGTAGAGGATAGGGAAAATTATGCTTTATCAAACTTGAATTATCAATGGTTAAATCAAGAAGCAATTCATCAACATCAGCTAGGTTTAAGCTCAGAAGTCATTGGTGGTTGGTGGTATCCTGAAGATGGGCAAGTGGATAATCGTTATTTATATCGGTCAGCGATCGCCGCAGCTAAAGAGTTAAAAATTGAGATTAAGTCAGGAGTTGTTACAGAAATAATTCAGCAAAAAGATCAGATTCTCAGCATCAAAACATCAATAGGTGAATTACAAGCCCAGCATTATGTATTAGCTACTGGGGCTTGGTCTCAAGAATTATTACCAATTCCTGTTTTTCCCAGAAAAGGGCAAATGTTATCTTTAAAAATACCTTCTGATTTAGCGGTAGAAAAGATTGATAAAAAGCAGATAGAATGGTTGCCTTTACAGCAAGTTTTATTTGGTACAGAAAGTTATATTGTGCCACGTAAAGATGGCCAAATAATCATTGGCGCAACTCGTGAAAATGTAGGGTTTACTTCAGGAAATACAGCAGCAGGAATTCAACAGTTATTAGCTAATGCTATTCGGTTATATCCAGCTTTAAAAGATTACGAAATATTAGAATTGGGGTGGGGTTTTCGTCCGGATACACCGGATGAAATGCCAATATTAGGAACAAGTAATTATGAGAATTTAACTTTGGCAACTGGGTATTATCGTAATGGAATTTTATTAGCACCTGTGACGGCGGTTTTAATCGCTGATTTGATTTGGAATAACCAGTCTCACTCTTTGTTGGATGCTTTTAGTTATTTTCGGTTTGCTGCAGGAGATATGTAGTAAACATATTGCTTTGATATTTCTCTTCTGCTTATCCCTCCTAGCCGGTAGTCCTGCATAGTAATGGTTAAAAATTAAAACTTGGTATTTACCTAAATCTTGATTCCCCCAAATCTCCTTAAGTTTTGTGAGAATGGGTCGTGAAAAAAAAATCATCGCGCCCCCCAACCTCTAACATTACACTATGCACCACTACCTGATTTTTAACAGACATAACTGTATTAATTTTGTCTTGTGAAAATTTATCAAAACCTTTGCATAAAATAGGTTGTGCCTGTGAAGAAATAATTGTTATAATTATTTCTTTTTTATTTCTGCCTACCCCTTGTCATAACTTCCAATAGTCAGCTAGTATTTAAATGTGGAATTGAACATAAATTTTGAGCAAATGAAAGGTCGTACAAAAATAACCTTAACAATTTTTGCATGGAAGCTAGATTCACAATCTATTTCAGAATAAAATTTGTACAACCTTATTTTTACATAGCTCCTTAGTCAAAAACAAAGAACAGCAGTCACAAGAAAATAACGCTCTAAAAAGATGGAAATTTTACGAAAACAAAGTTCAACCGGAGATGTTTGTTTGATTGGTATTGACGAATGCACGTTTGACAAACCAGGCAATGGTGGGTTGAGAATTAAAACCTACATCTCAGAAACAGAAGCTCAACAAGATTGCCGTCACTTAACCTCGGTAATGTTGCAAAAACATGGAGTGTATAACACTGGATTTAGTGGGGCTAAAATCGTAGTTGCTGCTGAGTCACAAAACATCGATAAGGAGAGACTACTACCCTTCTTAGGGGATATTTTACAAGACCTTGGAGGGCGAGTATATACAGGCTGTGATTTGAATACAACCTTGCAGGATATGCTCTATCTCCAGAAGTTTTGCCCCTATATCCTTGCAGCTCTGGGGACAGCAGTTGATCCAGGGATAGCTACAGGTTATGGGGTCATCGGTAGTATTCAAAGTGTTATTGGCACTAGGCTCCACGACAAGAAGTTTCTGGTTCATGGTATTGGAAAGGTGGGAAGCACGGTTGCACAAGCTTTAGTAGCGCTGGGGGGAACCGTATTTACTTATGATCTTGTGCCGGAGCGAGCGACTCTAGCAGGTTGTATTAATGTTTCCGATCGCCACGATTGGTGGGCGATCGGGTGTGATGTGTTAGTCCCCTGCTCTATTGGTGGATTGATTACAAGTGAAATCGCCGAACTCTTACAGTGCAGGTACATTGTTGGTTCTGCCAATTTGCCTCTCGATAATTCCACCGTTTTGGACAAGCTTATCGTCAATGATATTGTTTTCATTCCCGAAGTGATTAGCAGTGCAGGTGCAATCATTTGTGACTCTGTTGAGTTTTATCATCCTGACAGTTTCCATCAAGCATCACCTAGCTCAATCTATGCTTTTGTCGGGAGTGTTGTGCACAAAAAAACAGACCAATTTCTAAATTTGCGACTGAATGCTTCTTTCTCATCCTATGACGAGATTCTGGCAGAACTAATAGTAGCCGCAAATTCGGAAGATATGATCGGAAATTTGGCTGCCATAATTCTCGATTTTCAGAGATTAGCAAATCAAAATGATATCGTTTCATAAAATCGCTCTGTCGCACTACATTAGATGAGGAAAACTGATGCCTATTTACATGAAATCAGATTACTCTCTAAATACTCTGGGAGCCAAGTTGTGCTTAGAAGCAGCCAGGGATTTAGTAGAAAAAGCTATCACCGCCATTCCCTCCCATGGTTCTATTGCCATGGCGGATTATGGTATTGCCGATGGGGGAACTGCCTATGGATTGTGGCAACGTATCCTCAAAAACTCCGGAGTAAGAAAGTCGATACTACTATTGAGCTGATCTTCAACGATTTACCCAGTAATAACTACAATGTCTTAGCTCAATCAGCGTCGCAACTCATGGCAGAGTTAGAGTCGACGCCCGATATTATTCGGGGCGCCTCTCCTTCAGAACCGGACGTGAGACTTTCACCTCATCACGGCTCCTAGTTAGTCTGAGTTTTTACTCTGCTCATGTGTTCATAAT
>JAJEAQ010000407.1 GCA_022822685.1 Trichodesmium sp. jk18x7bins.61 | reverse complement strand
GGGTGGTACAAGTGGCTCAGACTGATTGTGGTAAAGAGTACAATTTTTAGCATAGGGACGCTGGGGAAAGTTACATGTATTATCAAAATGATAAATGCAACTCTGACGTAAATATTCTTCTCCTTCGGTATGATAAAGGGGAATCCATGGATGGCCAAAAGCTTTCAAAGAAAATCGACAGTGGGGGCAAGTGATCGCTTGACTATCAATTGGTTAATGACAACGAGGACAATTTAACATTTTGATTATGTTATATATATTAAGTTTAATAACTGCTTCAATCTATGTTTTAATTTGTAGCTAAATTTAAGTTAATTGCCTATCCATATCTAGAATGAGAAATAAATATGAATAATACTGAAAATCTACTAAAACAACTTCTAATGATTGGCATTGGCACAACTTCCCTAGTAGCCGAAAAGATACAGGAAGTAACTAACCAATGGGTTCAAGATGGTACTATTAATTCAGACCAAGCTAAAACCTTTGTTGATGATATAATGCAGCAGTTTAGGTCAGAACAGGGAAATTGGGAAGAGCAGATGCAGCGACAAATGCGTAATGTGATGGAGGATATGGGAGTTGCTCGTCAATCAGAAGTGGACGAATTGCTAGGGCGTTTGGACCGTTTGGAGCGTAAAGTGCGAGATTTGGAAAATCGCAACTGGCGTTGACTTGTATTGGAGGAAGCTAAAATAGTAATCTTATTTTGAATTTTCAAGTTTTGTGGAGGATTGGTTTTGCGAGAAATTATGATCGGCTTGGGAGTAGTTATCATCTGTGTATTTGTTTTGATTGTTGCTCAAATTACAAATTCAGGAAAAGAGGCGATCGCCACAGCTTTGCCAGGTAAGACTGCTGATGAAAATATATCCCGGACTTTAAGTACGACCGAAATTCAGCAAGAAGGTACTACACTAAATCCAGCAACTACTATCGCGGAAAATGTCATGGCACAAGAGAACGAAGAAATTATTAGTACAGAGTCTGGCCTTAAGTATGTGGTGTTGGAAGAGGGAAATGGCGCTACTCCTCAGAAAGGTCAAACAGTTGTAGTGCATTATACCGGAACTTTAGAGGATGGCTCTAAGTTTGATAGCTCCCGCGATCGTAATCAACCTTTCCAATTTAAAGTTGGTGTCTCACAGGTAATTAAAGGTTGGGATGAAGGAGTCGGAAGTATGAAAGTAGGAGGACGTCGTAAATTAATCATCCCACCTGAGTTAGGTTATGGTGCTCGTGGTGCTGGAGGGGTAATTCCTCCCAATGCTACCCTAATTTTTGATGTGGAATTATTGAAAATCGGAGCAAACTAACTAAGATTTGTTTAGCATAGTTTCGATAGTAGCCTCACACTGAAAAATTTTCATGGGAGGCTTGTCCTTAATTATGGTGACTCTCCCACACTGAAGTCTGTTTGAGACGCTCAGATCAACATCGAGGAATATTCCCGTTACAGTGTTTTATAGTGAGGTTTCACTACATAACATGAAACGTGAATAGCCCCACTTTTAGATTCAATATTTCCAATTTTTAGAGAGAGAATTTGCCTCCTGAGGGAGGAACTCCGCTTTCTGGTTTCTCTCTACCTAAACCCTGCCCTTCCCGGTGAAGTCTGATATAACAAGTTAAACGTTGGGATTCATTAGGGGCTTTGTGCGTAATTAATTCCGAACTTTATAGAACCCATTTCATATCTAAAATAATTGCATTGGCAAGATGAGTAAGTATCTGTTTTCAGGAAAAAATCAGCTATCAAATTTAATTTTTCTGTCTTGCCTCTCCCCATCTCTCCCTAACTCCTACTAAAAAACTCTCTCTTGACAAAGATACCAAATTGTTTGTAGAAGTCCCATCCCACACTGAAAATTTCACTGTGGGGCAACTTTAGTGAGGATGCTCAATCTAAATATTTCCTCCGGATACTATAGCAATAGTATCGCACTTGAAAATCAAGGACATTGACGCTCCCTGCAATGTTTTTGGCTGTCGCCGATATAAAAACTCTAGGCAAAATGAAAGGCATAGCTAATCATAATGCATAGGGAGGGGGATTCTTGATTTTGCGACCGCGCTTAACATCTGATCGGTTAAAGTGTACTTACTTTAACGGCCTTGCACAATAGAAAATGATGTTATGGAATTTGCTGATGAATTGTCTTTATTTTCAGCAAAGGAAATGCTCAAAAATAGCCATGTCAGGGAAATAATCATTCGTAACTGTGCAACGCCACTTTAACAGGGGGTAGGGTATAGGGTAATACGGTTCACTTAAGGATAAATTTTGGGTTCCCCTTACGGGGTCTTGCTACGTTCCTCAACCCAGCCTACACAATTTAAGGTTTAGAGCTGCTAACAGCAACTGTATTGGGGTATAGGGTTAAGATTATACGGATTGAAACCCAGAAAGAAGAGAGTTAGGAAATATGGGAATTGGGGTAATATTGAACGTACTCCATCTAATATCAAAGATTATAAAACCCATTTGAGATATCCTTACCTAATCATCAGCCTCACAGTTTCTTGGTTTTATTAAAACCCCGCCCTCGCGGGCGGGGTTTACCGATCGGGCGGGGTATAGAATAAATAGTTCTTCAAGGCCATTACAAGGCCGGAAATTACTTGATATACTAGCTACCTTGCTCGGCTGATTTTACTTGAAAAAGATACCTGCAGGGGTTCTATAGATAGAGATTCAAGTTCTGAGGACAAGCTGGCGTACGAAGGCGATTCATAAGAAATGCCGGCTCCCTTAACCCCAAGGAAAATAGAACCAACAAAAACTCGATGATGGCTGTGTAAAAGAGGTTCGTGTCTTCAGCTATAAGCTTTTATCGTACAAGAGGTATTACCCCACCAGGCAATTAAATATTTTCCCGACTCCCAACTCCCTGCTACCAACAGCTAGATATACAAGAAAGAGTCAAGATTTTATAGCTTTTGGTTCCTGAATACTAGATTGTTATGCCGAAAATTGATCAAGCGAGGGGTAAAAACATTATAGACTACCCCTCAACTAATATTTCTTGATAAATTATTACACTATCAAAGAAGGAAGAAGCCAGAAGCTTAACCGAAGTTGAGCAGTTAAATAGGAGGATTGTCACCAAAAAAAATATTGGATAATCCTGTAGATGTATTGATTGAGAGTGGATATAGAGAATAAGGAATAGAAAACCCTTCCGATTCTAAGTTTCAAAGGAATAGTATTTACATAAAACTTGACTTTTTCTGAGAAAATCACTACTTGTACACCAATACCAAATGTTGTTTTGTACTAATTGGGAAGAAACCTAGGGTACTTAAGCCCAATATCTATTCAAATAAATAGGGAAGATTAAAATATTATTACCTTACCTTGATCTAATTTCGTTCTTCCCTCTTCCTTCTTTCTTTTCTTTAGAATGCTGCCTATTTTATGTAGTGAAACGAGAGAAGCAAGTTTAAATTAAGTTTAATTTTGGGGGTTAAAAGCCAGTGGGTCTGATAAATCGTTTTTCCTTGTCTCGAGATCTGGGAATTGACTTGGGTACTGCAAACACACTTGTATATGTATCTGGTAAAGGTATTGTTCTTCAAGAGCCATCTGTAGTAGCAATTGATGAGGATCAAAAAACTTCTATAGCAGTGGGTGAAGATGCAAAAGAAATGTTGGGCAGAACTCCATCTAATATAATGGCTATGAGGCCTCTCAGGGATGGGGTGATTGCTGATTTTGATACAGCAGAATTAATGCTGAAGCATTTTATCCGGCGAGTTAGTAATGGGAAAACTTTGATATATCCAAGAATTGTCATTGGTATCCCCAGTGGGGTAACAGGCGTAGAAAGGCGAGCTGTAATGGAGGCTGCAGCTCAAGCTGGCGCCAGGGATGTCAGGTTAATTGATGAACCAGTGGCTGCTGCTATTGGTGCAGGGTTGCCGATGGCTGAACCTACTGGCAATATGATTGTGGATATTGGAGGCGGAACTACAGAAGTTGCTGTTTTAAGTTTACAAGGTAGCGTTTTAAGTGAGTCTGTACGTGTAGCTGGAGATGAATTGAATGATGCTATTACCCAGTACATGAGAAAAGTACATAATTTGATCATTGGAGAGCGAAGCGCCGAAGATATTAAGATTAAATTGGGTTCAGCTTATCCCAGCCAGGATGACCATGAGGAAGGGATGGAAGTTAGAGGTCTACACCTATTATCCGGTTTACCTAGAACTGTAACAGTCAAAGTTGCAGAAATTAGAGAAAGTATGGCTGAACCTCTATCTATTATTATAGATGCAATTAAGCGTACTTTGGAACGTACCCCTCCTGAGCTAGCAGCAGATATTATTGATCGGGGTATTATGCTAGCTGGCGGTGGTGCTTTGTTAAAGGGTATAGATACTTTAATAAGTCATGAAACGGGTATTGTTACTCATATTGCAGCAGATCCACTGTGCTGTGTTGTCTTGGGTACTGGGCGTGTTTTAGAGAATTTTAAACAGTTTGAACGAGTCTTTAGTGGAGCAGTTAGCTAGGTTTGAGATTATTATCGCCTCATAGTTAATTGCAATTTAAAAAAAAATAGGATTGTGCTCAATAAAGTAGTCTGATCTCACCTTTGTCAAAACTGGAATTTGGTCTGTTCGAGTCGAATCATCCCATATTGTAGTATCTGTTTTGCCTCTTAATGCTGGCTTTTGGGTTCTAGGAGATACCATTACTATAAAATAGTGGTGACTAAAGTCGCCTGGTTTTCATCCTCAATCTATAAGGTGCAAACCTAATGTTTTTCGGTCATAAATTTGAATCAAGAAAGAGCAAGTCAGGAAGAAATAACATTAAGTTTTGGATTTAAACCCTGACTCCGATTCATCCGCGATCGCGAATAAGTGACCTCAGAAAGTTTCTCTTTCTTTTTCGTCTTGGCTCTTTCCTGATTTATTCAAGTTAAAATAGTCGCAAAAAATTTAAACGGTTTTACTAATGCAAACATGGCGTCGTCAAAGTCAAAAACTTATCAGAAGGGCTGCATTGTTAATTTTAGCAGTAAGTGCAGCTTTTTGGGTTAGACAAACTCAAGGTTATTTACTTTTTGAAATTTATCATTGGCTTAGTTTCCCATTTCAACCTAGTGCAGTTCAACAGGAAGTACTAGTTAATGCTCGTATAGAAGAACTAGAAATTAAATTACAAGAATTAGAGCAACAAAATAATAGTCTCAAACAACTTTTGGATTACACAGAAACTAAAAATATCAAAGGAGTAGTAGCTCCTGTAGTGGGTAGAAGTGCAGACTATTGGTGGCAAAAATTAACCCTAGGAAGAGGTAGTAAAGATGGCATTAAAGAAGGGTTTATTGTGATGGGAACTGGTGGTTTAGTAGGTAGAATAACTAGTGTCACACCCCATACTAGCCAGGTACTATTAGTTAGCGATCCCAGCAGCAAAGTTGGTGTGGCAATTATTCGTAGTCGTCAGATAGGTTTTATGGAGGGTAAGGGTAATGATACAGCTATCATAGAATTTTTTGATAATGTTCCTGATGTTAAAGTTGGTGATGTTGTATCCACTTCTGCTTATAGTCAATTGTTTCCAGCAGGTTGGCCTGTAGGAAAAATTGAATCGATTCAGTTGAATAGTAGCCCGGCTCCACAAGCTATCGTTAAGTTATCAGCCCCATTCAACACTTTAGAATGGGTAAGCGTTTATCAAAATAAACAGAATGAAGTCAAGGAATAATAATAAATAGGTAGACAAAATTAATTCACAAAATTCAAGCTCAAACCCTTGTATGGCAATAATTCAGTGTGTAGATATTTCTGTTGAAAGGAAATAATCAGGTCAATTTAAAAGTTGATTGAAACACCAATAACAAAATTATTTAACCAATTTTTTAGAGGCACAAAAGCAAAAATTAACCCTCAACGACCAAGGTTAGGAAAAGAAAATTTACGATATTGGTACTTGACTTTGACCCCTTTTCCTTCTCCCTTTGAGTGTGGTGAATTAAAAAATTATTAAAGGTATTTTCTGAACCAATGTTTAATCTATATCAGCAAACTATTTTCAAATCACTAATAACTATTACCTCTTTGTTACTTTGTGTACTACTATTGCTGACTCGTATTCCTGGAATGGAGATTTTTGGAATAGGACCGAACTGGCTGCTAATTTGGATAGTTGCTTGGAGTAGCCATAGTTCAATTGTAGAAGGTTTAGTAGCTGGCTTAATTTTAGGATTAATTCAAGATGGCATCACAGCTCCCTATCCTACTCATAT
>JAJEAQ010000567.1 GCA_022822685.1 Trichodesmium sp. jk18x7bins.61 | reverse complement strand
ATATGAGTCATTTGTGTGTTGTGAGAAAAGCAATTTTTGACCAAGTTGGTGGGTTAAGAGTTGGCTTTGAAGGTTCTCAAGATTATGATTTTGCCCTAAGAGTCACAGAAATTTCCCGTCAAGTGGGGCATTTACCTTTGGTTTTGTATCATTGGCGCACCTCTCCTGGTTCAACTGCTATTTCTGGAGGAGAAAAACCAAAAAGTTTTCTTGCTGGCCAAACAGCAGTACAAGAAACTTTAGAGCGACGTGGTATCCAAGGAAAGATTTATCAACCGGATTGGGCTTTGCAGGAAAAATTAGGAATTTTCAAGCCAATTTTTCCTGATCAAGGTGCATCCGTGACAATTATTATTCTGACTAAAAATCAAGTCAAATTATTGAAAGCTTGTATTGAGTCTTTGAGAAAGACAACTTACGAGAATTATCAAATACTTGTCATTGATAATGAAAGTAATGAGCCTCAGACTTTAAAATATTTGGCAAGTCAGAAAAAATATCCATATATATCAGTGATGACTATCCGAAATATGGGGGGTAAATTTAATTTCGCTGCCATTAATAATCGAGCTGTAGAACAAGTAGATAGTGAATATATTTTATTTCTGAATAATGACACAGAAATTATCTCTCCTCACTGGTTAAGTCAAATGATGGGTTATGCAAAAATTCCTGGTGTTGGTGCAGTTGGTGCTAAGTTAATTTATCCCGATCAAAAAATTCAACATGCAGGTGTAATTCATGGTTTACATCATGGTTTAGCTGGCCATGCTTTTAAATTATTAGATAGTTCAAATCGGGGTTATCTTTCTCAAGCAGCAGTGTCAAGAAATTATTCAGCAGTGACGGCAGCTTGTATGTTAACTCCACGAAAATTATTCTTAGATTTGAGTGGTTTTGATGAGGAGAATTTTGCCGTTGCTTATAATGATGCGGACTATGGTTATCGACTTTTAGAAAAAGGTTATCGTTCAGTTTATTGTCCAGATGCTGAGTTAATTCATAAGGAAGGAACAAGTCGAGGTTATTCTGATAATCCCCAGGAAGAAGCAAGTTATCGTCACAAATATTCTCAGATGGTAGATAGGTTTTATAGTCCTCATCTTTCTCTAGAAAATGAGTTGTTTAGAATTCAACCCAAGCGGTATTTTGAATCAGGAAGAGGGAAAAAAGAAAAAGTTTTACCCCAAATTAAGTTGTTGATGTGTAGTAATTCTCTAGATTTGACTGGCGCGCCACTTCATCAATTAGAAATTGCGCTGAAGTTGGCAGATGATGGAATTATTGAACCGATCATATTTTCTCCGAATGATGGGCAGCTCAGGGAAGTTTACGAACAGCATAATATTCAGGTTTTTGTTAAGGATAACCCACTAGAACATATCTATAAAAGAGATATTTATGATGCAGCCTTAGCAAGTTTTGCTCAAGAAATAGAAGAACTAAATATTGATGTGATGTATGTCAACACTTTAGAAAACTTTTTTATGGTAGATGTCGCCCAGATGTTAAACATTCCTAGTGTCTGGAATGTACATGAAAGTGAACCTTGGCAAACTTATTTCAGTCGGTTTGATGCAGAGATAGCTGCTAGAGCTTTAGAATGTTTCCCCTATCCTTATCGAGTAATTTTTGTCTCAGATGCGACTCGGAATAGATATTTACCCTTGAACAGTCATCACAATTTTACTGTGATTCATAATGGCTTAAATTTAGAGTTGTTGGAAAGAGCTACTAAAAAGTGGTCAAGGCAAGAAGCCAGATTAGCTTTAGGAGTGAAAAATGATGAAATTGTAATTTTATTATTGGGTACTGTCTGTGAAAGAAAAGGTCAACACGACTTAGCGAAAGCCTTATCATTTATTCCTCAAGCATGGCAAAGTCAAATCAAGTGTTTTTTGGTAGGCGATCGCCCAAATCTCTACAGTCTGAAATTACACGAACTTGTCTCTCAATTACCACAAGAAATTCAACAGCAAGTAGAAATATTAGAGGAAACTCCAGAAACAGCAAAATATTATCAAGCAGCAGACATATTTGTTTGTACTTCTCGCGTTGAGAGCTTCCCCAGAGTCATATTAGAAGCAATGGCTTATAATTTGCCTATAGTTACTACCCCAGTATTTGGCATTGTTGAACAAGTTAAACCGAATATTAATGGTTTATTTTATACCCCCGATAATCCAGAAGAATTAGCAAATGTTTTAGTATCTTTATTAGTAGATGAAGAGTTACGTCAGCGACTCGCTAGTAATGCTAAATATGTACTGGAGTCATTAAATACCTTTGCAGAAATGACAGCAGCTTATGGTCAAATATTATGTGAAGCATATTTTTCTTCTAATTGAATCAAAGAAAGTAGCCTGGTGGGTATAACACATATCCTGCCTTTTATATAGGTAACCCACTATGCCAACGTCTCAACATAATAGGTAAGCGAGTTATAAAAAGCTTGAGTAGCAGCACCATACTACTCAAGCCCTTAGCATTTCTCAATAAATACAAAAAAGCTGATGGACTAAGCCATAATTCTTTATACTTTAACAAGTACTGAATTAGATCTATATCGCTCAGAGCCAGGCTTAACTGACGTGGTAACTCTAGACTGGAGGGCAGAATATTGGGACGGAAATTTGCATCGTATCTAGAATTAACCCACGATGGCTCTTTTCCCTTATAAGTTTTAGATTCAGGATGACCAAAACCAATGTTATATGTGAAAGAAGTAGTAGGAATAATATGTACTTTCTGGTAATAGAGAGCAGCAAGTGTTAAGGTAATAACCCAATCTGTTTTTTGATTTTTTTCTAGCCAAAATTGATTGATCATTGTCATCTTCGTCTGGCATGTAGCTGGGATTTTGTAAAAGCTGCCAAAGGGATTATATTGGCCTGATTTACTAACTAAATCGATTTCTTTCCATCTGTCAGCCCAAGTGGCAAACCCCCAAGAAAAAACACGGTTAGAAGCTATAAAATCTGTATCTATATACGTATCTAATTCCTCTGGTACACTCCTATACGAACTGACTGAAAATACTTGTTTATAGTCACGATAAACCTCTAAAAGTCGGCACATACGATCATAAAAATATCGATTAGTCACAATATCATCCTCTATGAAAACAAGACAATCATAAGAGGATAGAACTTCTGTTAAAGCCAAAATTATATTTTGGTCACATCCTAGATTATTTGTTCTGGCAACAATATGGACTGGCACTGTTGTAGAAAACTCTTTTAGCAAGGAAATACACTCTTCTATCAAAGGTCGATCATCT
>JAJEAQ010000160.1 GCA_022822685.1 Trichodesmium sp. jk18x7bins.61 | reverse complement strand
ACTTGACGGCATCCCTTTCAAGTGGCGACATGAAAGCTCCGACTCTTGTCGGCCACCAGACCCGATTAAATGCCTCGAAAGTAACAGCATCAGTCCCTCCCATGAGACTACATTGAGCAATCATACCTTGAAGACTCATTCCAGCAATAATGGATACATTTTGACCTCTTTTGTGAGGACGTTCACCATTGAGCTTCTTGCTTGTTGACCTCTGTAAGAACGACCAAATAAACGTACTAGAGCTAAATTGACTCCACATTCATCCCCAAAAATTAGGTGGGGAGCCGAAATTCCCTTCACTTTTTCCCAGAACTCTAACCTTTGTTGTTGTACTCTTTCAGTTCCTTTTTCCGTCCCATGTAGTGTTTTTTTTGACAGTCAAATTAAGAGGGACCAGCATTCTGTCTACTGTAGAACGACCGATTAAAATTCCTGTCGACAGTGCCAATTGATGACCAAGTTCCTCCCTGGTGGCATCATGATTACGATTCACCAGCTCTTCTAGAACCTGTAACTGTTGAGAATTGAGTTTTGTGGGTGTTTGCTTTGTTCCTACTTTGGGACTAATATTTCCTGTCTGTCGATATTGTTGGTTGTAGTAATTTTTGGCTCAAGCTTATGGCTACATGGAATTGTTTGACCAATTGACGTTTCATTATATACATCAATAATTTTTTGTCTAAGAGCAATAGAATCAGCTTTCATCAGTTTAGGGGTTTCTTTGGGATTAGCGATCGCTTTCTTATTCTACCTCACGCTTCTTGGGAAATGCTATAGAGATTATGTCCAACTGTACCTCACCATCCTGAAAAGTACTTTTAATCATGTTTCATAAATTTTGCCAAAATATTTAATCTACTGTTAAGATGTGAAATTTCTGAGGATACATGTAAATTTGCTGAGAATGTAAATATATGAACAGTCAATATCTATTCATGTTCGTTGGTTTTTTGTTGGCATCATATTCCATCGTGGCCAACGATACCATTCAAACCCTAGGTACATTTTTAAGTTCTAATTCTAGGCGCCCTTGGTGGGTATTGTGGCTGTTTGCTTGCTCTGTATTGCTAGCGGTGTTTCTCTATGGTTGGACTGCCAATAATGGAGATGTAGCTTATGGAAGACTGGAAAAGTTTCCTTTTCCTGAAAATTTTAGTTGGATTTATATAATTCCTCCTTTTGTACTCTTGCTTTTAACAAATTGGGGAATTCCTGTTAGTACCACTTTTCTAATTCTCACAGTGTTTGCTCCTGAAAATCTCACCAGTATGGTGACTAAATCACTGTTCGGATATGTGCTAGCTTTTACCATCGCCATACTTGTTTACAAGTTTGTGACAAAAGCTTTAGAAAAGAAATTTCTGACTAAACCCTACAAGGAACCACCTATTGAGTGGGTAACTTTACAGTGGGTATCAACAGCCTTTTTATGGAGTCAATGGCTCATTCAAGACTTGGCAAATATCTTTGCATATCTGCCACGAACTCTTAATGCTCCAATGCTATTTTTTTCAATGTTTGTGATGTTACTATTTCATGCAATTATCTTCTATAGAAGTGGTGGTGCAATCCAAAAAATAGTTACCACTAAAACAAATACTCAAGATATTCGTTCAGCAACAATTTTAGATTTTATTTATGGATTAATCTTGTTATTCTTCAAGGAATGGAGTAAGATACCCATGAGTACAACTTGGGTATTTCTAGGTCTTTTGGCAGGAAGAGAAATAGCAATAGCCCACAATTTTCAAAACCGTGAACTTAAAGATGCAGGCAGGATTGTTCTTAGTGATGCTTTAAAAGCACTAGCTGGTTTAACAATTAGTGTGATCATTGCTTTTGGAATTCCGATACTTGCAAACATGATTACTAAGTAATATCATGTCCGATTGAACTCAATCTCCTGCGCACTCCCCATCTATAATCTTTGATGCACGGTGGGGTAAGCGGGAGTGATGATTAGTGCGATATAGTAATGTCAGGTATGGCCAAAGCTGATAGCTGGAGGCACGAGCATCTTTTATTAACAGCCATCATCATATTTTTGTTGGTTGTATTTCCCTAAAGGGGAGCATGCTGTTTAAGTTCTTGTGACTCCCTAGAAAGCGCCAGCTTGCCAGAGTACTGCACTCCTAGAAACAAACATTTTGTCGCAATATATTTTGAAATTGGTCAGGACTTACGCAAAAGCACTATATATCAAGTAAAAACTATAGCGCCACACTATATATAGCGTTTCAAGCTAAAAAAAGCGTAATATGAAATCCGGTTGTATGACCAGTGTATAATGTAGGATAGAAAAAGCGAGCTTGATAGAACTCCTTTAGGCTCTTTAGCAGTCAGCAAGAATAGAAATAGCAATCAAATTAACCGGCGTTGCACTTATAGACACAATCATCACAAAACCCTCTACTGACTACTGACTACTGACTATTGACTACTAAATTTAAGTTAGTTATTTAACTGGATTTTATATAAGTCCTGTTGGTATTAGAAGGTCTAGGAGGCATTTTTCCACATCAACCCGATAACTTTATTTATCACTAATTATCCGGATCTACTTTACTCTCGTAATCAAGATACTCAAGTCAAAGGTCAATATGAAAAAGTCAAGAGTTAGACTATATGAGTTGAAAACTTTCACGCTACAGTAATTTCAGAAAATTATTTCCCATAATCAGGTGTGAAACTATTTGTGACATATTTAAAGTGAAATGGTATAAAATCTATGATGCACTCCTGGGGTTAATGGAGTGCGTTCAAGATATTTAATTCCATAGCTTGGAGTGAGTCTTCTGCTAACGTTAAGATCCAACCTTTAATAACTAATCTAAAGATGAAAATCCTAATAGGGTTATAGTAGACTGGCAGTTTATCGTAATTGCGTTAAACTCAAAATGGCCGTGAGGAGTTGAATAAATGAAGATATCCAAAGATCAAGATGCGTTAGAAGTACTAAGAGAAACTAGCCGAACTTTCTACATACCTATTAGTCAATTACCATCTGGGCTAAAAGAAGCAGTAACATCGGCCTATCTTTGTATGCGTGCTATTGATGAAATTGAGGATCACCCAGATCTAGATAACTTAACAAAGGCAAAATTGCTACGAAAGATTAGCCTAGTTTTACAAGAAGCGGTTGAGCATTCCAGTTTCCTGAACTTTTCAGCCAAGTTAGGCCTGAGTATTCACTTACCAGAAGTAACAAAAAGAGTAGGAGAATGGGCAATACTAGCTTCAGAGACCATAGCACCAAGGATATGGGATGTAACTGCAGCAATGGCAGACCGAATGGCTGATTGGGCTGAAAACAATTGGACAATCCACACAGAATCAGATTTAGATCGCTACACTTTTAGCGTCGCTGGTGCAGTAGGATTATTACTATCTGATTTATGGGGTTGGTATGATCATACCAACACTAATCGTACTGAGGCCATTGGATTTGGGCGAGGTCTACAGGCAGTAAATATTATTCGTAACCACACAGAAGATTTAGCTAGAGGTGTAGATTTTTTTCCTGATGGTTGGACTGAGAAAGATATGCAAGCCTACGCTCAACGTAATCTTTTATTAGCTGATTCTTATACTAACTCTCTTCCTTCAGGACCAGCGCGAAATTTTTGCCAAATTCCTTTAACTCTTGCTCATGCTACTCTGGACATTCTCAGCATGGGACAAGAAAAGCTCAGTCGTTCAGAAGTTATGGAACTGATTTCACGCTGCAATAATTCTGCTTAATATTATTTTTTTGGTTGCATTGATAATATATGGTCAGGAAAAAATGCAATATCTAAGATTTCTGCAATTGCTTGAGGAAATCTTCCCTCAGTTTCTGCTACCTTCTTTCGTAAACTCATGTAAGGAAACCAGTCAGCTTTGCCTGACGGCAGGCGGAGCCTCCAGCTACAGGATGAAAAACTACTCAGCGACTGAAGTCACCGTCCCCCTGATACCAAGCGTGAAAAAAGAATGTTACAAATGATTGTCTGGAGGTCTATCCCAGTGGGGGCGCGTGCTATAGCAGTGATTCTTAAAATTGGTCTTACTGGGTGGGGGATTACTCCCCCTAAAACACCCTCCCTTAACTTTTGTCGCACTTTTCATGTGGCGAGGTGCCGTTTTTTGCTAAACGCAAACATGAAACGCTCCGCGACATGAAAAGCGGAGCTTTGCGAAGCGCAAAAACGCCAATGTTATATCAAGTCGCATTAATTAACCATAATGTAGGGACGTTGCATGCAACGTCCCTGCTGGTTCCCTGAAGCAAGGTTTATTATGGTTGTTCAATAAGACATGATCTTATCGGTTGGTACTATCCAAAAAGCAGGAGCTTAACCCACTATCGCCCGTCGCACCAGAGCGCGGGAAAGAACGGCAGGATAGTTATAGCGCTTCGCTCTCGCGTATTTACAAATCAGGACTGAATCTCCTTTGACTGAGCAGTTCCCCTATTTTAATCTGTAACTATACCAGCGCTTCGCGCTATAACATTGCACTAGCAGAACTGATTTTATCCTCTCGATATTGCACTTCTAAATAAATCAACAAAGCATTAATATCTGTAGGATTCACCCCACCAATACGAGACGCTTGTCCAATAGTTAAAGGCTGAACTTTCGACAATTTTTCCCTTGCCTCCATCGACAAAGTAGAAATCGCTAAATAATCTAAACCAGCAGGTAACTTCCGATTTTCATACCGACTTATTTGATCAATTTGATTCTGTTGTCGTTGCAAATAACCAGAATACTTAATATCAATTTCCGCCCCCTCTTTTTCAGCTAATTTTAGGTCAGAATTACCCAGATTATACTTTTCTAAATCCACATAATGGAATTTTGGTCGGCGCAACAAATCAGCCAAAGCAATCGAACCCTTAATTTTTTGCTGAGTATCAGCAACGATCGCCATACTCACCTCATCCTTTTCTTTAATTCGAGTTGACTCTAGTCGTTCTTTTTCTGCATTAATCTGAGCCTGCTTAGTTTGAAATAACTCCCATCGACGGTCATCAATCAAACCTATTTCTCTACCCAAAGGAGTCAATCTTTGGTCAGCATTATCTGACCTTAAAATCAATCGATATTCCGAACGACTTGTCAACATTCGATAGGGTTCTCGTAAATCCTTTGTACATAAATCATCAATCAAAGTACCAATATAACTTTGTTCCCTGGGAAAAATAATCATCTCCTGATTTTTGACAAATCTCACAGCATTAATTCCCGCCACCATACCCTGAGCTGCTGCCTCTTCATATCCAGTCGTACCATTAATTTGACCGGCAGAAAACAACCCCTCAATTTTCTTCGTCATCAACGTCGGATAACATTGAGTCGCAGGCAAGTAATCATATTCAACAGCATAAGCAGGCCTCAACATCATACAATTTTCTAAACCAGGCAAACTCCGCAACATTTGTAATTGTAATTTTTCTGGCAAACCAGTCGAAAATCCTTGGATATAAAGTTCCGGAATATTACGACCCTCGGGCTCAATAAATATTTGATGACTGTGTTTATCAGCAAAGCGAACAATTTTATCCTCAATACTCGGACAATAACGAGGCCCATTCCCATCCACCCACCCACCATAAACAGGAGATAAATGTAAATTATCGCGAATTAGTTTGTGAGTTTCTGGAGTAGTGCGAGTCAAGTAGCAACACATTTGTTCCCGCTCCACCCAAACTTCCGGATCGAAGCTAAACCAACGCACCTTTTCATCACCAGGTTGCGGTTCGAGGTTGCTGTAGTCAACGGAACGTTTGTCAACTCTAGCAGGAGTACCTGTTTTCAGCCGTTCGGTTTCAAAGCCTAGTTTGTTGAGGGTTTCAGTCAGACCAATAGCCGGAAACTCCCCAGCACGCCCGGCAGGCATGGATTTATTACCTACCCAAATCACTCCACCCAGGAATGTGCCAGTAGTAAGGATGACAGCCTGGCATTTGAAAGCAACACCGAAGTAGGTTTCTACCCCGATAATTTCATCATTGTCACCCCTAACTAGGTTTGTCACCATACTTTCTCGAACACTGAGATTTTCTTGATTTTCCACAATACTACGCATGACTGCGGAGTATTCACGTTTATCAGTTTGGGCTCGTAATGCCCACACAGCAGGTCCGCGAGATGAGTTGAGAATCCGTTTTTGTAGATAGGTGCGATCGCTCATTTTGCCTATTTCACCACCCAAGGCATCAACTTCATGGGTGAGTTGAGATTTTGCCGGTCCCCCAACAGCAGGGTTGCAAGGTTGCCAGACAATTTTGTCTAAGTTGAGGGTGAGTAACAAGGTACGACAACCAAGACGGGCAGAGGCAAGGGCAGCTTCACAACCAGAATGACCTG
>JAJEAQ010000260.1 GCA_022822685.1 Trichodesmium sp. jk18x7bins.61 | reverse complement strand
AGAGCAATGCATTGTAGCAATATTTTATGAAATTGGTATAACATCAGTCCTGATTTACCAGACTTAGGGTAGGAAGGCAAATTTCAACATTGGAGGCCAAAAACTCGGCGACAGCTAATTATACTAATTTTGGCGATTGCTTTTGATATCACTCATGTATAAACAAGAGTGAAAGCCTCTAACCCCTGCATCAGGAACTACTACATCAAACCAAGCTGAGTAAAATATTAAGGAAGCAAAATGGCTACTAAACAAAGAAAAGAATTACAGATCAAACAAAAGTTGTCTGAGAGTGGTACTAGCCCTCGTTATGGTGTTTTGGGTATCAGCATCAACGGTGATTATGCCATTGTCGCAGATCCTGCTGCTGATGGTTATGAAATTATTACCTATGTTTATCATCGGCAAAACAACGAGTGGCAGCTACATCAAGAACTCAGACCTGCTGATGATTCAGACTCCAGTAACTACTTCGGCAGCTCTGCAAGTATCTGTGGCAACTTCGCAATTCTAGGACGATCTGCTGCTACTGACATTGATGCACTTCCCGCAGCTTATGCTTATGAATTAAAAGATGATCTGTGGGAGTACACACAAAAGCTACAACCCTCAGACGTAAAAACTGAGAACCTATTCGGCATATCGGTCGATCTTGATGGTGAAACAGCTATCGTGGGCTCGCTGTCAGATACTTCTAGTGTAGATGGTGCTGCTTACATTTACGAATTAGAAGGAGGCCAGTGGGAGCAAAAAATCAAATTATCAGCAGAAGAAGATGATCGGTTTGCTCATGACGTCAGTATTGATAACAATGTGGTAATTATAGGAGCCCCATTTGCAAATCGTTCTTCTGATTTAGGAAGCTATGGTGCTGCTTATATTCACCACTTTGAAAATGGTACGTGGGTACAGAATAATAAACTTCAACCCTCAGACTTAGAGAGTGATAGTGAGTTTGGCTATAAAGTAGATGTTGCTGGGGATTGGGCAATTGTAGGGGCAATTAAGTCTGATATCTCTGGCTACCAGGATGCTGGTGCGGCCTATATTTACCACCGGCAAAATAATGTATGGCAGCTATATCAGAAGATTGAAGCTAGCGATCCCAACGAAGTCGATTACTTCGGCTACTCTGTATGTATTGGTGAGGGGGTAGCACTGGTGGGCTCGCGTTCTCCAATGGGGGACAAAATCTTTTGTGGTGCTGTTTATTTGTTCGAGTTAGTAGATGGTACATGGGTACAACAACAGAAGTTGCAACCCTCAGACTTATTAGAAAATGATGAATGGGGTATTAGCTCTTCCCTCGATGGTAACCAGGCGATTATCGGTGGTTATGGTTTTGCCTACATTTGTGAGCTTGTTACTATTGACGAATCCTAAAAGGCACACACGCCTCAAGACAAGAGGCAAGAGGCAAGGCTTATGGTGGAGGATTCAAACAGTTAATAGTGAGCAGTGCTTCTAGCAATCACTTGAAGTTGCTGAAAACAAACTAACTAATAACTGATAGTGGGGGACTAAAACCCTTTTCTCATCTATTTTTGACTGTTGCCTGTTGCCTCTTGCGAAAGGCTGAATGGAGTTGAAGAAGAAGCCATATCAAATCCGGTTAATTGCACACACTACGAATTTTGAGGCCACCAGTGGAAGTTGGTTAATCCACTTGGGAGTTCACGGTGATGAGGCAAGGCACGGCAGCGCTGAAATAACACCGACTCCAATTGCCCCAGTGTTTCAAAACAAGAGCAAGCCAGTTTCTTGCACTGGGGCATTCTCTGACTCCTCCTTTCCATAACTCACTATTCAAAATCAGCAACAACAGTACGATCGCGACCTTGGTTTTTAGCGTCATACAATGCAGCATCGGCAGCTTGAATCAGCTCATCAACTGTATCCCCATGTTGAGGATAGCCAGCAACTCCAAAAGAAGCAGTAATAAAATTTCAAGTACTCTGCCGATAATGCAAGCGTAATTGTCTAATTACCAGACGAATTTCTTCAGCTCGTTTTTGAGTTTCCTCTAGGGATGCACCTGGTAAAATTAGGGTGAATTCTTCTCCACCGTAACGACAGGCAACATCTGACTTACGCACTGCATTAGTTAGAGTTTTTCCTACTTCTTGAAGTACTAAATCTCCAGCATCATGCCCAAAAGTATCGTTAAACTTTTTAAAATGGTCAATATCCATCATAATAATCCCAACTAAATCTTGATTTCTTTGAGCCAGATGAATTTCTGGCTCCATAAATTCTTCTAAATAGCGACGGTTGTACAAACCTGTCAACGCATCACGAATACTTTGGTTTTTTAGAGTTTCTCGTAATTCTAAATTAGCTAGTGCCAATGCTAAATGCTCTGCTACAGTGCGACCTAATTGTTGCTTGGCCTCAGTTAAACCTTCTTGTCTAATAGCAGTTAACTGTAGTAAACCCATAGTATCTCCATTGGCAATCATGGGAAGACATAAAGATTTAGCTGGATGGCAATCAGCTTTGATATGTTGACATAATAAACTCGGGGCATCTGCTTCCACCAAATGAATGCGCCCTCGCCTTAATGCCCAACATTCAGATGGTTGAAAAATTTCTAAATTAGCAACACATTCACCCCAACTTGCTCCCATCTCTAATAAATTTTCAGAAGCAGTTATTCTAAACACAGCGCCAGCACAATTAGGAAACAAGGGTTTGAGCAAATCTGCTAACATTTCTTGTGCTTCAGCAGAGGAAGCACAAGCCTGCAAAAACTCATTCATTTCTCCTAGCAAGACCATTTTTTGATGGCGCAATTTCAATTCGCTCACCCGTAACAGTAATTCTTCCTGATTTTGCTTGGTTTGAGTAATATCCATACAATAGCCAATATAGCCAGCCAATTCACCGTTAGCAGTAAAGCGAGGTATACCCATATTCAATACCCATCGATATTCTCCATCAGCTCGGCGCAGACGATATTCCATGGGAAAGCTTTGACGGGCAGTCAAGGCATTCATATAAGTCTTCAAACAGTAATCTAAATCTTTTGGATGTACACCTTTTGTCCAACCATCACCTAATTCTGCTTCGAGAATCCGCCCCGTAAATGTTAACCATACCTGATTAAAGTAATTACACTTGCCATCAACTCCGGAAACCCAAATTAGTACAGTCGCACTATCTGCCATTAATCTAAATCTTTCCTCACTTTCTCCCCATGCTGATTCAGCCCGTTGGCGATTTGTGATATCTTGAAGAGTACCAAATAATTTGATCACTTGACTTTGTTCATTGATTACTGGCTGCCCTTTGCCAAATATATCTCGTGTCTTACCATTCCTAGTGAGGATTCGCGCTTCTAAGGTGTAGGGTTTACCTTCTCGAATTGCTTGTTGTACTAATTTTTCTAGGTATTTGGCATCTTCGGGATCAAACCATTCTAACATTTCGGGATAAGTAAAAGGTTGTTCATGTGGCAGCTCAAAGATCTGAAATATTTCATCTAAGAGATTTTTCCTGTGAGGATGTCGTATTGCCAACTACCAAGATGAGCTAGTTTTTCTGCATCTTTGAGCAGATTTTGATTTTCTTGAAGTGCTGACGAGGTTTTTTGGCGATCGCTAATATCTTGAATGACTCCCATATAACGTTCGGTTTTAGTGTTAGTACTCCTAATCATAGAGCCACTAATATTGATCCAAATTGTGGAGCCATCTTTGCAAATATAACGTTGATCGATGGATCAAGCCTGAATTTGACCAGCCCAAAGTTTTTCTACTTGTTGTGTGTAGGCGGGGAAGTCTTCTGGGCAGATAATATCTTGCAGTTTTTTATACAGCAATTCCTCTGGTGAGTATTTCACTAAGTCTATAAATTTTTGGTGAAATCCCAGCAACTCTCCTGTTGCAGTTGCTTGAATAATGCCTACTCCCGCTTGACTAAAAATACTGCGGAAGCGATCTTCACTTTCTTGCAAGGCAATTTCAATGTGTTTGCGATCGCTAATATCTGTATTACTAATTCTTCTACCGCCCATCTTCGCTATAAACTGACTGACACCGATGAGCAATCCACCGTGTTTCACCCTGACGATTAATGATGGGAAAATCCATTGAGTATATTTGCTCTTTCTCAAAACTTTCTTCCAGGTATTGTTTCACTATTAGCCAGTCTCTGGGGTGAACTATTGTTTTTAGCAAGTTAGCATTTTCGATAAATTCATTTGGTGTGTAGCCAGTAATCCGCTCGCAGGATGGAGAAACGTAGATAAATTTGCGTTCTGGATTCAGCCAATATTCCCAATCATGAGTAAAATCTGCAATAGTGCGGAATCTTTCTTCACTTTTTTTGAGTGCTTGCTCGACTTGCTTACGTTCAGTTATATCACGGCCCACACAGTAAATCAGAGATTGTTCAGTAAAAGGTGTCGCATTCCACATTAACCAACGATAACTGCCATCTTTACAAAGGTAGGGATTTTCAAAGGCAATTGTTTTGTTACCGTGGGCAATTCGCTCTGCTTCTGCTTGAGTAGCTTGGCGATCATCTGAGTGAACAAAATTCAGGAAAGGTTGAGATAACAATTCTTCTTTAGTGTAGCCTAGGGTTTTTTCCCAAGCTGGATTGAGTCGAACAAAATAACCTTCAAAGTTGGCAACGCAGAGCATATCAATAGAGAGGGAAAAGAAGCGATCGCATTCCATTTGTGCTTCTACTTTTTCAGTAATATCTTTTTGCACTCCTACATAGTGGGCTAATTTTTCTTGTTCATCTTGAATGGGAGAGATTGTTAGTTCATTCCAAAAAACTGTATGATCTTTGCGATAATTTTTTAGGGTGACATAACAGTTATTTTCTGTTGTAATAGCTGCCCGTAATTTTTCTAACGCTGGTTGTTTAGTATCTTTCCCTTGTAAGAAACGAGGATTTAGCCCTTTCACTTCTTCTGCATGATAACCTGTAATTTTTTCAAATCCTGGATTAACATAAATAATTGGATTATTTGCTTGAGTAGCATCTGTAATAATAATGCCGTTGCTGCTAGCCAAAATAGCTTTTTCTAATAACTTCAGTCTGATTTGTTGCTCTTGTATTTCTGTCATGTCGCGAATTACTACAACAAAGCCCTGAAGTTTTTGGAGTCGATCATAAAGAGCTGTTATAGTCTTACAACACCGAATTTTTCTACCGTCCTGTCTGACTATTAATGCTTCCCACTCATATCGCCCAGTTTGAACTATTATTTCTATTTCCTGCTGAGGTTTATCTTGTTTAATATCTGCCTCACAGAAAAAGTGATCAAAATTTTGGCCAATAAGGCTGGTCAGGTGGCCGACCCCAGTCGGAGCTTTCATGTAGCTTTAGCTAAAACATGGGGGGACAAATTTAGAATCCCTATCTGTTCCATTACAGAACAGCCTTGAGCCTGTCGCCGACATGAAAAGGTGGTTGTCTTTTCTGGCGGAAGGGATTTGTTATCACATACAGATGAAATATGAGCATCTGTATCACCTCCTTACCTTTTGGTTACAGCATATAAGGGATAATTTGACTGTTCACATAATTATGCAGTTTTAGCTAAAGCTACATGAATAATCAACAACTTAGACCGTGTTCACCTTTCCATTTCCTTCCCTCTTGCTCCATTCCACCTAATCCCTGGTGGGTGAGCCTAGTTTTCGGCCAAAAAGGTAAGGACTTACCTTATTGTTCTGTATATCCACTAATTCTTTCTGCTCCTGTGTTCCAACTGATAATATCAGCTTTACTATCTAACATAAAAATGCCATAGTCTTTAACACCTTCTCTGAGCAAATTAAATTTTTCATCGTCATTTATGTCCGCATTTTAATTTTTTTACTAACATATTTTTTTGATAACTTGATTCAACTTAGATTTGTGTTTTTAATGTTTTAATTTCTTCTGGTCAATCTTGATTTATTTTATGTTATTTCGCCAAATTATTCCATAATATTGTTGTATTGCGACAGATAAAATGGTTGATACTTGTGAACTAACTTCTGTTTATTCTATTTGCAATCTTCTCTAAAAATAATAATTATGAGCTATTAAAAATCCCTATAAACATGGTAAAGATTGGTTCTTTTCATGCCATGTTTTTAATGTTTTTAATTGATTATTTTATTCCGTAATATTAAATAATATCGGCGCAATTAAATTGGATTTTGCTTGTAAATGACCCAGAAAACGTTTGTGACAAGCTGCTAATTCGGCAGTTTCTAAATCTGTAAAGGTTTGTATTTTGCCTTGTCGAGCGATCGCTACCCATTCTTCTTGAAAACAGAAGTTCTCAATTTTTTTTCCGATAATCGACCACTGTGGCGCAGCTACAGACTCAAATACTACTGTACCACTTCCATCTGAATTAAATTGATAAATAATTACCCGTTCATTATTGAATATCTGACATACTTTTGTCACTACAGTATTGAGAATTTCATCTAAATCCTGTGTTTGACGAGTTTGTAATGCTAAAATTTCCAATAAACATTGCTTTTGTTCTCTAATTTCAATGGTTTGTGTAGATAGTTGTATCAGCTTTTCTCTATTTAATTGTTCTACTTCGCTATCAAGAGGTTTTCGAGTTTCTTGATTTTTTGTAAAATTAACGTGATTATTCAGATCTTTAACTTATACAATTATTTTGATATTTTTCTTAAGAAAAATTATTCAAATAGCTCTAGTTTTAGAGGATTTATTAATTTTTAAATTAAGCACAAAATTTAATCTAAAAAACTCACTTGAGCAAGAAAGAATTCAGTCAGACAGACTCAGTATTAATTTGGTTCTTTCTACAGGGTAAGCTCATCTGGGGTGACTTAGTTGCCAGACAAAATGATTTAGTCGATTGGAGTGAACAAGCTTATAATCCTGGTATAACTTTGGTTATAGAGCAAAAGACTATCTTGCACATTCCGGTATAAATGCAGCACGTAAAATGGGGTTAAAAGCAATTGCTCGTTACAGAACTAACCCTGTTTTCATTTGGGAGAAGGGGAAAGCCTGAGAAAGTAATTATTTCTCAGGTATGCAGCATAGCTAGTAAAGATGAACAATTTTACTTGATAAAATTTGACTACTTTTTGAGTGAATTTTTCCTGGAAGAATGATTCAACTCCCTTCGGGATAGGCATCCATGCAAGAGGCAAGAGGCAAAAGTACTGTTAGAAGAGGGTACCAAGTCCCCCACTATATTTTTTAAATTAGTAGTGTGCCTTTTGCGCTTCCCTTAGCAGCCATTACTATTTCTACAAATTCTGGGACTATAAAAATCAAAAAGAATATTTAAGGAAAAGATTACGAGCAATTAGATATTACGTGCGGTTCGTTTCTAGCAGGAACCTTTAGCAACTAAAGACGTATAGCTAGAGTCCAGTCCATGTGCTTCCCACACATGGCGGATAACTGAGTTAAGAATGTAGGTGAAGCTGCAAAGCGAGGACCACCCGCTAAGGAAGGCGTGAATCCAGATCTGGCCACAGTTCAGGAACTATACCCGGAACCTAGAGTGAAGCTGGCAACAGGACTCAATCAGAGCCAAAGCGTATAGGCGCACTGGAGTTAATGGGGAGTTGAGATCGGAGAGATTACCAAACCTTCTGAAAAAGTGTCCTACTAATATGAATCAATGCGAAAACAAATGATTACATAATCGGAGTAAGTCCCGCAGCACTATGTAATAGGTAGCTGCATTCCTGGGATGACCATGGGCAAAAAGAAGGCGACTAAGTCAACAAAACAATTCTTTTCTCGGAACGGATCAAAACATTAGGCTGGTCTTGAGAACGGTCGAAAACTCAGGTAAACAGGGTAGAGTGAATCCCTGTCTAGTGGGTAGGATGTAGTGCGATTCGTTAGGTCGAAACCGCTCTCGGAGCGGGGAATGACCGGGTTTAGCCCCCTTGGGTAGGCCACAACTGTAGAGAGTTTATAGGTTAAAGTCCTATTGTTGAGATGTTTCAATTAAATCCATCATCCCTGTC
>JAJEAQ010000775.1 GCA_022822685.1 Trichodesmium sp. jk18x7bins.61 | reverse complement strand
CCCTCTTGCTCAATTCAATCTAATCCCTGATGGCTGCGGCTACTTTTCGGAAAAATTGGTAAGGCCTTACATTTTTGGTCGGCGACCTGTTGAGCCACCTCGCCACATGAACATGTGGTTACCTATTCTACGGTCGGAATTTTGTTTTCACATACAGATGATAGTAGAGCATCTATTACCCCGCCTTACCTATTTGGGATCAGCCTGTCAGGGATAATTTGGCTGTTCATTTAATTACGCAGTTTAATCGGCAACGCGCGACTGTGTTCACCTTTCCATCTCTTTCCCTCTTGCTCCATTCCATCTAATCCCTGATGGCTGCGGCTACTTTTCGGCCAAAAAGGTAAGGCCTTACCTTTTTGGGAGCCTCCCTGTTGAGCATGGAGCCGACAGGCTCAAACGGGACTTGCATTCGGACTGTTTCATTACTTACTCCAAGAGTAGTCGGACTCGTAGAGTCCTTTCCGTGTAGGCTCGGAGTGAAAATCCCTAGAGGACTTGAGTCTGTCGCCGACATGAAAGGTGTCCCATTTCAGACGACCAGGTCAGGTCGCGCCTACTAAATAAATATTGTTATCTACTCCCATAATTAAATTACTGGGTTTAATATCTCGATGTCAAACTGGAGGGATCAGTTCATGTAAATAAATGAGGAGTTCTAGAATGGCAGTAGCAATTTTTTTAACTTGTTCTTCTGTGAAACGTTGACCTTTTTCTAATAATTATTGTAAAGATGAACCAGGAATATATTGTTGTACTAACCCAAACCAAGGTAATTTTAAATTAGGGTCTTGAGCAATAGAAAAATAATCGCGATACTGGGGAATGTGGGGATGATTAAGTGTTTGTAAGATTTTGGCTTCTCGTTCAAATAGTTTTAATTCTTCCCACTGCATTTCTGGACTAAATGCTAATAGTTTGACAATTACTTGTTCTTGGGTATTTAAGTCGATAGCTGACCACGTTTTACGACCTGGTGCAGTACGACCTAATGGTTTTTGGAGTTGGTAGCGCCCTTGTCATATTTTTCCTGATTCTAACACAATATTATCCTCTTTTAGACGTCACAGAGACGGATATCTATAATTTATATCTATAATTTAAATATTAATAACCATAAGGGAAATACATTGGGGGGAATGGTTTCCGACTCATCTACAGGGTATAGTGGTTCATTAATTTCATTAAAGTTAATTACTGATATTATGGGGGCGCTTACATCGCAACTACAAACAAAGTTTTTTTTATAAGTGCAGGACTTACGCAAAAGCACTATATATAGTAGGTTCAAAATAAAGAAAAACACCATATATAGCGTTTAAACATAAAAATGCGTAAGTCCTGAAGTGATTAAGTGAGCATGATATAACTAGCTATTAGTTTTCTTGCATTTCCTAGGGAATGGGGAGCTAACAGCTATCAGCTAAAAATATTACTGAGTGCTATTTCAATCCTAGATTCTATTACTATAAGTTTTGAGCCAAGAGATGGCACTCTCTACATCACTAACTTGCTCTCCTTCGGGAAGAGATGGGCGTTGTATCATCACTACTGGAATACCTAATTCCCTGGCAACAAGAATTTTGGCATGGGTAGCATCGCCACCACTATTTTTACTGACGATCGCTTCAATCTTATACTTTTGTAACAGCGATCGCTCTTCTAACACGGAAAATGGTCCACGAGCAGTCAGTATCTTGCCTGGAGGTATAGGGCTATCAAGTGGAGGTTGGTTAATCATCCGCATCAGAAACCAGAGGTTTTTGAGGTGGGCATAATTTATTAGTTCCTGACGACCAATTGTCATAAATACTCGTTGGGCTAAATTGGGTAACACTCTGGCAGCAATTTCGTTACTTTCAACTTCGAGCCAGCGATCGCCTTCAGTTTTCTGCCATGATGGACGCTTCAGCATTAAATGGGGAATATTCATTTTACTGGCAGCGATCGCGGCATGACAAGAAATTTGAGTGGCAAAAGGATGAGTTGCATCAATTAGCAAATCTATTTGCTGTTTTCTTAGATAGTCTGTCAACCCAAACACACCTCCAAAACCACCGATTCTTGTAGGGGTGGATGATCTCATAGGTTGATGAGTTCTACCTGCTAGAGAATTAATTACCTCTAACCCCGGTATGATAGCAGCTAAAGCTATCAGTTTAACAGCATCCCCAGTACCTCCTAAAATCAGTACTCGTTTTTTTTTGTCATTAATGATTGTAGTTTAGCAAAAATTAATATCATAAGATTAGCCAAAATGTGATTAAGACTTAGTAGCTCCCTAGCTTTTCCTGTTTGGATTCTAACAAGTTTCTGTATAAACCCTGAAAAGGTGATTTCACTTTCTCTAAATGTTTGAGGTTAAATACGTCTAACACCATGAGCGTACCACTTCCATACACTTGATAATCAATCCTCCCAATAGGTTGATAACCTAATTTTTCAAAAAAAGAATCATGTTTGCTTCCCAATCTATAAAATCAAATTTGATTCCATCTAGGAACTGTTGATTGTAGGATGATACAAGCATCCTCAACCCTATTCCTGTTCCTCTCAAATCATGTTGAACCATCAATCTGCTAGTAATTGATGTAGATAAGGGATGTGCATCTCTAGCTTTTTCTCTCATTTTATAAAGCTTTGTATAGTAGTCTGAATCTAGATTTTTAGCATAATTGCCTCTAAGAGTTCCAGCTAATTCATTCTTATGAAAAGCCATAAATAGATTAGCAGATACATCTAATGGCTCTTCTACTTTCTTTTGTTCGTGGTTTGGTTCGTAGTTTTCACAGTTTTCAAACCATCCCAGTTCTTCTACATAGATTTGATAGCACAATTTGAAAACTTGTTCTCTTTCTTCAGGGGTTCGAGCTAATCTAATTTCTAACATAGTATTTATAAGAGACTGTTTGTCAAGTAAATATTAAGATAACTAGAGTGTTTAATTATGACGGGTTACGGCGGATAACTAAAATTGTGATGAGTACAAGGAGATACTTCTGCCTCCCCCATCCTACCCAGGAATTTAATCTGAGGCGTGAAAAACAATCTCTTAATTACTTATTCTTTCCATTTAATAGGGTTTTTGACTTTTGTAGACTATATGACTTCAGCATAGCAGCATCCCTGCCTTTAAGCCTAAGTCTTTGTAATCTACTACTCATTGCTGACTCCTGTATTGTGACTCTGATTGAATTCAAGTAGAATGACAAAGCAATATCTCCACCTTTAAGATTTATGGAGTGCGATCGCAATGTTCAACGCAAAATATAGCACTCCTATTTTGGTTGTATAGAAAATCTTCTGGAAAAAGACAACGAGTAACAGGAGTCAAAGTCTAAGATTTTCTATCAATTTTGGGGTTTTTAGGAATTATTTATAAATTCTATGGGGTTGAATACTGAATGGATTGCTGATCACTCATAAGTTACTGAGTCAGGGCAAAAGATTTTTTTTATGATTAATTAAACTGATTTAATATTGCTCCATAACTAAAATACCTCTTCCTCAAGGGCAGGGTTTTCTCAACCTCGACTAGGTAAAAAATTAACTATTTATAGTTGGTT
>JAJEAQ010000736.1 GCA_022822685.1 Trichodesmium sp. jk18x7bins.61 | reverse complement strand
TTTCGTATATTCGACCGTTATCGTAGACGCGCCCCATAGCAAATACACGGTCTACCCATCCTTTGAAAACTGCTGGCAAACCAAACCACCAGAGTGGAAATTGCCAAATCATCAGATCGCACCACTCAATTTTGCTGATTTCTGAGTCGATGTCTTCTGAAAAACTGTTCATTTCAGTGGCATACATCTCTTCTAGTTGCAATTTGAGATAATTCGGATCTTTGATAGTTTTGAAGTTTTTTCGGCTGGAAACTGGATTGAAAGCCATCTCATGCAAGTCTGAAGTTTTCACCTCATTGCCAGCATTTACAAGTACTTCACAAGCTTTACGAAACATTGCACCGTTAAAACTCAGGGATTCTGGATGCCAATAAACGACAAATACTTTCATCACTATTTTGGGTTTTTGTTAACTTACAGATGCTAATAATTATAGTGATTATATCCCAACTTTGTTACTAAAGTAGCGATCGCTGTCAACCCATCTCGGTTTAAAATTTAACAGGACTTACGAACGATACTATAGATAGTGTCAAAATTCGCAATAAATCCAAATTAATATTCTATATATAGCAGTAATGCGTAAGTCCCGTTTAATATAAAAATTCAATAGTTTGCATATAGCTAGTAATACCATTTTAAAAAAGTAATGCTATGTTTGGAGAATTGGAAAAATAACTACGAACATAACAAAAGTTATTAAATAATGAGCATTCACTCCAGCAAATAATATTTAGAAATAACAAATCAAAATATAGCAAAGTTTTTTGTAATTGGTATAAGACAATGCCTAATCCAACCTGTAGCAAATCCAGAGTTAAGAAAAATCCCCAGATTAGAGAGATAAAACCTGTTGTACTTAGTGCTAATTTATGAACTTCTTCTGCATTTTTAATGGCTATCCAAATTGTCTCTAAGCCGATAGCTAATAAAAAGAAAATAGTAACAGTCATAATTTATCATCTCCATTTTTATTGTGTGAAAGACTAAAATTTTTCAGGTTGAAAGTTTTTTTCCAATGTATCTGGCAATTTTTACCATCTACCATCTAATAGTTAGGGCTTCCTGCTCAGGGTAAAGGGTGACTCAGAGGAGTATGTAAATATTTCTTGAAGACTTTTTATAAGTAAAAATTACTAAATTCGATTCTGAAAAGAGTAGTTTTCTCAACCTCAATTTTGAGAAGTATTGATTTTTGTGAAAATTTGTTTTTGAAAATCTTAAGAAAGGGAATTAGGAGTGGGGAATTAGTGTAATTTCGATTGAGAATTGAACCCCTGCCCAGTTGCTCCGTTCTGGAGAAAGTGGGGTATGGGTATTATGCCCAATGGTTTTAAGTGAAGAGAAACACTCAGAAATTCTCAACAACTAATATGATTCTCTACCCCCTTGCACCGAAGGTGAATAAAAAAACAAAAGTTTAATTTAGAGTTAATTACGGTTGAGAGCTGATATCTGATAAAGTTTCTAGGATGAAGGATAATCAAGAAAAAATGAACATACAAAAAAATCAACAATATAGGTATCAAGTCGGTAATTATTTAGCATTCGATCATCCCACTTATGTCAAACGACAAGCAGACCAAGATTTTTTTAATGCTTTGAAGGCTGGTGAATTTTGCTACGTATTGAGTTCTCCACAAACTGGTAAATCAAGTTTGAAAATTAGAACAATACAGCTCTTGCAAGGAGAAGATATTATTTGTATTGATCTAGATATGACTAGAGTCAATAATCAACTTTTAACTATAGACGAATGGTATAATCAAATAATTTTAACCTTAGAGAAGGCTTTTGTATTTCCTCGGTATTTTCCTGAGTTATGGTGGGAAGAAACTGCAGATATACCTGCTGATGAAAAATTATTTATATTTATTGAAGAAGTATTATTAGGTAATACTAAAAATGAAAAAATTGTATTTTTTATCGATGAAATCAATGATGATAGTATTGTTAATTACAGAGCAAGTAGTTTTGGAATATTAATCGAGTCCTGTTTTCAGGAAAGAATAAATAATCCTGAATTTAATCGTTTAACATTTGCCTTGCTAGGGACTACTATACCTAACAATTTAGTTGATAGATGTAGATATATTGAACTTAGTAGCTTCAATATCAAAGAAGTAGACCCCTTAGTAAAAATATTGGCAGGGATAGTCAGGCAGCCACTAGAAGTTATGGAAGAAATATTATATTGGTCAGGCGGACAACCATTCTTAACACAAAAAATTTGTCAAATAGTAATTAACTATCTAGGAGAAAGACAGGAAGAAGGAAACTCTGAGAATGTAGCTTTAGTAGAGGATTTGGTACAAATTTGTGTACTGGAAAATTGGGATGCACAAGATCACCCTGTTCATCTCACCAAAATAAAAAACCTTTTACTGCGCAATATACAAAAATCTACAAGTCATTTAGAAATATATCAACAAATATTAAAACATGATAGATTAAAGCCACCAGGTGAGAATAATCAGAGGTTTAAAAATGATGCAATCGCTAATGGTAAATGGGAAATCAAAGAGTTATTAAGATTAGGATTAGCTAAAATAAATCAGGGTTGTTTAGAGATATATAGTCCGATCTATGCAGAAATTTTTAATGAAGAATGGCTAGAGCAATATCTACCCAAAACAACTCAATATACTCCTTTATTTAA
>JAJEAQ010000078.1 GCA_022822685.1 Trichodesmium sp. jk18x7bins.61 | reverse complement strand
GAGATAAGGTAGAACTACACCATAAGGATGGCTCCCATAACAATTGGAAGCCGGGGAACCTTGAGGCAATCCACAGCCATTGTCATCATTATGAACACATGAGCAGAGTGAGAACTCAGACTAACCAGGAGCCGGATGAGGTGAAAGTCTCACAGGGGGTTCTGAAGTAGAGGCGCCTCAAATAATATTGAGCGTCGACTATAACTATTCCCATTATTGATAAAACGGCAACTGTGGCTGTAGCTCATTCCTCAAGGACACCTAAAAAAAATCGGTAGTCCTGCATACTAACGGTAGATGGCTGCTCAAACGCCTACTATACCGTTAGGAAAATAATTACAATGCATTACTACCTAATTAGATCCTAGAAACTGTTAATTCTAATTTTTTTACTCCTAAGTCAGGAAAAAAAAAACTAATACTTTCGTTCTTTCGGCTCAAACATTGTAATTGCTACAGGGCGATAAGCAATATCAATCCCTGCCAATGAATAATAGGCTAACGTATGCTTCAAAAAATTTGCATCATCCCGTTGAGGAAAATCTTCTCGACTATGAGCACCACGACTTTCTTGACGATTCAAGGCAGAACTCAAAATAGTTTCCCCCACCACAATAATACTCCGTAACTCTAACGCCTCAATAATCTCTGTATTCCACAACTTCCCTCGATCATCCAAATAAATCTGCTGATATTGTTCTTGCAACTGCTCCAACTTTTCTAATCCTGACTGCATCACATCCTGTGAACGAAACACACTGCAATGCTGACTCATTGAATCCTGAAACTGTTCTCGTAAATCAGCAATGCGATATTTTCCTGAGCGCTCTAACAAGCCCTGAATTTGTTCTTGCGCCTCCTGAATATAACGTTCTTCATCAACATCTGGTAACTTACGACCTTCCACAAATTCAGCGATCGCTGCTCCAGTACGTCGCCCATAAACCACACATTCCAACAAAGAATTACTGCCCAAACGATTTGAGCCATGCACCGACACACAAGCACATTCCCCAGCAGCAAAAAATCCATCTACTAAACTATCAGCACTACTTAGCACCTGACCATCATTATTAGTGGGAATGCCCCCCATAGAATAGTGAGCAGTAGGTCGTACTGGCATCGGTTCGTTAGCCGCATCAATACCTAAAAGACGATGCCCTTCTTCCCAACAGAAGGGCACCCGACTCATTATTTTTTCCCGCCCCAGATGTCGCAAATCCAGGTAAACAAATGGACCTCCACTCGTACCATCAAGATTAATCCCACGACCAGCTCTAATTTCTAAAGTGATAGCACGGGAAGTAATATCGCGGGGAGCTAACTCCATACGACTAGGGGCATAATTTGCCATAAAGCGATCGCCCTCACTATTAATCAGATAAGCACCCTCTCCGCGCACAGCCTCGGAAATCAAAACTCCCGCTGGATACAAACCAGTGGGATGAAACTGCACAAATTCCATATCTTGCAAAGGTACTCCAGCCAAAGCTGCCATGGCCAAACCGTCACCCGTGGACGCAAAATCATTAGAGGTAGTATTAAATACTCGACCATAACCCCCAGTAGCGAACATCACTGCTTTTGCACGCAGCACAACAATTTCACCATCCAAGATATGATACATAACCACACCCGTTGCCTGACCTGATTCTAGTATCAGGCGCATGACGTACCATTCTTCATATGTGTGTACCCCATAACGGCGGAGGTTATTTACCAACTCATGGAGAATCGCGTGACCAGTTTTATCAGCAGCATAACAGGTGCGATTGTGGGAGTGACCGCCGAAAGCACGTTGAGCAATGCGACCATCTGACAATCGAGAGAATAATACTCCCAAATGTTCAAGATCAATAATTACATTTGGTGCTTCTTTTGCTAAAATTTCTACTGCATCCTGATCAGCCAGGTAGTCAGAACCCTTTACAGTGTCAAAGGCATGGGCTTCCCAACTATCTTCTGGATCTACATTTTTGAGGGAAGCAGCTATTCCGCCCTGGGCAGCGACAGAGTGGGAGCGAATGGGGTGAGTTTTCGCTACAACTGCCACGTTTAGGCTGGAATTTTTTCTAGCTATTTCCACTGCAGCGCGACTTCCTGCTAGCCCGCCACCTACTATAATTACATCGTGTTCTAGCATTAAGTAAATATTCAGTAGTTTGATTTTTTGATCATTTCACATTCTAACAAACTGGCAGGAAGTCTGGCATTCTCCTGCTAGGGAACATAAGAGATGAAAGCCAGTGGAGCGCATTCTAAAACATCCACAAATCATACTATCTATTTTGAAGCAGTAATGCTATCTATGGAGGCTAGAAAAAATAATGATTAAAAAAAATAAAAGTTGCTAAATATTAATTATTCAGCCTAACAAATAATATTTAGAAATAAAAAACCAACTATAGCAAAGTTTTTGGTAATTTGGAGCACACTAATGCTCTTCTTGACAGGTAGAGGGTGCATCTATTAATTAGGGTAGCAGTCCACACAAGGGGGAAGACATCACCTCTGTATAAACTCCAACTCTGTGAGTGAATTAAAGCATCCCAGTTTTTCGCCATCGCTCTACGTCGGGAGTTATGTCAAAACCTACCTATTACTACAAAAGGAACAAGCAGGTTCTCAATACTTCTACATTATTTACGTTCTCCTGATGTGGTAATATACGACTGGCATAACCCTCCACATTTTGTCAGTCACCCCTAGCGGTCGGCGCCGCCTGCCGTAAGGCCAAGCCATGGGGCAAGTCAGACCCCTCATTGCTGTACTCCGAGTAGGCCAGTCCAACACCTGAATGGCCTAGGACCGTTAGAGGTCTAGGTTATCGGTAAGCGTTTAAGTTCCTACCTAGGGGTGTCTTGCCAGTCGTGAGCTGCTAGAACCAGAGGGTTAAACACGCTCGTAGAGACCTTCTATGGAACGTCCCTGCGTAAGCGAGTGCCTTCACCGATACTACTGACCGATAACATTGGCGAGGCAAAAAGTTAAGAGAGGGTGTTGATTGGGAGATTAAACCCCCACCCCGTAAGGGGACACCGACTCAAGTCGCTCGTGTCGTTTTTCATCCCGTAGCGGGAGGCGCCGCCTGCCGTAAGGCCAAGCTGACGGGTTTCCTTCCCTACCGGACTTTTTTAGATGAAATTATAATTTTAGATGAAATTATAAATTGAATATGGGGACTACAGGGGGGAATTAATTTCAAATCGCGGAATGAAAATCCAAAATACTTAGCCTGCCGAAGTGGCTGGTTGCTGACTAGGCGTTGCGATTTCAGGATTTTCTTCCTCACTAGGATCTACTGAGGATACTTCTATATGATTTAAAAGTGTGGTTACGAAAGCAAACAGCAGAAATGGTAAAGACAAGACTACCACTAGAGCAATTGCTCCCAGGGCGTAAATTTGGCGACTGCTAGTCCATAAGGCTACTCCTCCAGCAATACTGAAGAATACTACCATTAACCAAACTATAATCTGGCCATAGATGTCGCCGAAGGTGAGTGTACACTTAATACGATATTTTTGGATGTTATTCATCTGACTTCCTGATTATTAATTATAGTGACATCTTCCTCAACTAGAATTGAAGTTTTTGAACCTCTTTGAGCAAATCGGAGATTATGGTCTACGATTGCTAAGTACCAGTTACCTGGTGCTTCCCATACGATAAGTTGAGCAGATTCAACTTACCTAGGATTCCCAGACTCATCACCTAAGCAGCAGTGATTTATTCCTCAAAGGAGAAGCCCTGTTGATTCAGGCTTGGGCGTGACTTTCTGGCCTCACACCAGTAGCGAGCGTTAAACTCAGATGGGGTAATATCACCACTTATGTTAAAAAGCAATAGTTAAGAGCCTCCAATTCACCTAACGAGCCCAACCTCACGGTTATAAGAGCAGTTTTCTTGGAGAATTCAAGATAGTTGAGGTTTATTATTTTGCGATAATATCTTCCTATTTTTTTTAGATTAACACTCTTTATTGGGTAGGGTAAGATTTCTAAATATTTTGAACGTAATTGTTACTAAACTTTACATTATGACTGAATACCCATATTCCCTAGGTTAAGTTTTAGCATCAGAATGTAGTTGATAAACTGGATAATAACTAAGGATTTATACTCAGTAAATCATCATTTCTTAGCTTTTATAATAGTCAAACCAGAATGAAAAGCTGAAGTATTTATACTTAATATCATGTAGAGCCTGTCGGCTCCATGAATCGGATAATTTGTTATAAAAAAGTCTTGTTTGTAGTTGCTATGGGGTGCAAAAGATATATTTGGAGTGATTTTAGCACAACTAAGAGCCTCATTATAAGTGTTTTACCGAAAATGATATAACTTATTTCTGCGATTGACGTTTTTGGCGATCGCCCAAATGAAAAGCAGATTGCCATTCTTTTCTTCAGGCTTAATTCTGAGTGCTTAATATCTTATGCTATCTTTTAAATTATCTAAATTGAGGACCACTAACCCAACCAACAAGCGCCCATCTTTTACCTTGAGTAATTGGTGTTACTTCATGAAGAATAAAAGAAGGAAATAAAATCATAGTACCTCTATCTTTTGGCAATTTTTCTGCTTCTCGATCACCATACAATTTCAGTTCTGAACCTTCATAATCTTGAGCCTGAGAAAGTTGAACCGAGAAAGAAATTTTGCGGTTAGAATAAAATTCCTGATTATCTATATGTTTACTATAATGATCCTGAATATTTTCCTGATTATGACTAGCCTCATAACATAAAATTTGTAGAGGCTCAAGAATACCGTAAATATCATAATTCCACCACTTATAATTTGCATATTTAATATTATTAGTCAATTTTTACCAGAGCCATTTCGTTGATTCTAAATAATTTAGACTCCACAGATTGACTAGGCGCAATTCTGGCTGAAATTTTTGATCTACAACTGGCAGTTCCGAGTCTATTTGTTCTGACAAAGAAATAATCGTCTCACACTCTAGCGTAGTGAAAGGTCCCCAATTTTTGTCAATCAGATAAAAATTCTCTGGCTGACTGGCATCATAACAAGCATATGTAACTTGATGATATTTCTGTTGAGGATAAATCCACATGCTCTTTTCTAATTTTTACTCTCATCAAAGGGTTTTTCATATTAGGTAAAATACATAAATTTATTTGTAAGTTACCTATTATGTTGCTTTCTGGAGATTTGCCTAAAATTTTAATTTTTGTGGCTCCAAATCCTCAAATCATCTGTAAATTAACATTGATTTTTACCATTCTTCCTGCTTGATCAATCATCTGAGTTGAGGACCACTAACCCAACCAACAAGCGCCCATCTTTTTCCCTCAGTAATAGATGTTACCTCATGTAGAATAAATGAAGGGAACATATTCATACTTCCTCTAGTTCTAGGTAATCTGATCGGATTTTCTGATACATATAAATTTAGTTCTCCACCCTGATAAGTATTAGGTTCAGATAATTCCACAGAAAAAGATATTTTCCGACAATAGAAAGGATATCCATTGTCTATATGTAAATCATAATGATCTTGACTATTATTATAAATATTTATGCTGTCATAACAAAGGAGCTGTAGAGGCTCTAAAATCCCGACAAGATCATAGTTCCATCAAAGATTATTTGCAGCAATAATATTATTAATTAATTTTTGCCAAAGCCATTTTGTTTTTTTTAGTTTCATGAACTCCCCAAACACTCACTTGACGATAACTTGAGTTTATATCTTTGGCTGTATAACTTGGAGATTTGGCTAAATGTTGTGAAAGTGAGACGATCCAGTCACATTTACTAGCCGTAAATGCTCCCCCATTTTCTCCTTTCTGAGAAAAAGGCCTGGGAACACTAGCATTGTAACAGGAGAACGCACTTTGATTGTATTTTTTCTCAGGATACATCCAAAACATTTATAGTGCCTTGTTGATTCGATCTCATATTGCTTCTGAAAAATTATGTTATACCAAATCTGCTTAGAGAAAGGTAGTTTCTCTAAATTACCCTCACCCTTTTACCTGAGAGTCTCAGGTGCAAGAGAAGTTAGCTAAACCTGTTTCTGACTTCACAAAGTGACAAACCCCTCAAACCCATTTCTGATGTTTATCAACAGATAGGAAAATACAGTTTAGGTTTGCCGGATACATTTGGTAAATATTTGTGCGGTTCGTTTCTAGCAGGAACCCCCAGCAACTAAGGGGTGTATGGCTAGAGTCCAGCCTCTATAACTCATATAGAGCGGATAACTGAGATCAGAATGTGGGTAAAGTCGAA
>JAJEAQ010000762.1 GCA_022822685.1 Trichodesmium sp. jk18x7bins.61 | reverse complement strand
AGAGTGTGGTATTTCTATAGACCGAAATTGAAATGCCTCAAGAAATTTGAGAAATGGGGTAGGCCTTAGGGAGCAGCCTGTGGACTTGTGCTGCCGACAGTTCTGGTTTAGCAGGAAGTCTACATCAAATTGTTACTGTATATGACGCTTTGTATCAGTTTTATGAAGCAGGTCTATTGCCCGAAAATTTAATCTTGACAGACTACGAAAAGTCAAAGGGGGTATGAATCTTCTTTGTGGAGGTCTCCGAATGCGCTCTGCTAGCTTTCCCAGACGTTCCCTTACAGGAGAGAGGGAAACTTCCCATCAGGCAAGTTAAATTACTTCTTAACTTCCTGAGTACCAAAAGCCTATTTTCTTGCTGCTTCTAACCAACTATCAAATAATGCTTGATTACTCTCAACCCATTCTTCAGCATGACGACGAATATCTTTTGGTTTATTCTGCCCATTTTTCATTTTTTCCTGTTGAACATTGATATCCTCTATCGGAATCTCAATCTGTTCAAATAAATTTTTAGCAACTGGGTTGGCTTGCAAAAATTTCTTATTTGCTAAGATCCTGATGTTATCTATGGGAAAGCCAAGATTTTTTCCATTAACTGTAGTTTCTTCTGTAGTAAAATTTCCCTGTTCTTTAAGTAGGGATGTGAAAGGAACACTCAACCACTCTACGTCTTCCCCTACTTTTAAAATAGAACCGAACCAATGAGGTCCCCAAATAAAATATATAATCGATTTACCTTGACGATAGCGTGCTAAAGTATCTGCCAATAGAGAACTATAATCTCCTTGAGCCTGCTTGACAGTATCTTCAAGGCCGTAAACCTGCAAATGGTGATTTATAGTTCTGTTACATACCCAACCAGGAGTACAACCAGTTAAATTTGCTTTACCATCACCATCAGAATCAAAGAGTTGAGCAATTTTAGGCTCTTTGAGTTGTTCAATATTTGTGATCTTGTATTCTTCAAAGGTTTTTCTATCTATCTGATATCCTGCTAAGTAATTATAAACAAGGGTTCCGACCTTTTCTAATTTCTCTTCCCCTCCATTTTTCTCAAAAAAATCTTTGTGCGTTTTTTCCCAATGAGCTCCAGCAAAATCTACGTCACCATTACTAACAGCAACGTGCATTATAGGAACATTTAGTTCCTTTTGATCTTTCACCTCATAGCCTAATTTTTCCAGCCCAATGTTGACAATCTCTGTAATAAATGTACTGTCTGTTTCTTGGCCAGAAGCAGGTTGAACTGTTATTCCTTTCCCTGGCAATGGCTCTTCTGTTGGGCGTAATGTAGTTTTGGATATCAATTGCCAGGCCATTACACTCAAAAATAAAGCAACCAAAACAGTTATCCCTAAAGTTAACCAATTTTTCTTGGAAAATTTATGAGACCGCAACCATCCCATCGGGCCTCGCTCTTGCCAAGAAAGACTATTTTCTTGACTAATACCATGAGTAATACGGTCGAGCATCACAGCAATTAAAACAATACCTAATCCCCCTACTGCAGCTAGTCCCACATTTAAACGACCCAAACCTTGCAATACCATTTGTCCTAATCCTTCTACACCAATCATGGAAGTGACAACTGACATTGATAAAGCTAACAAAATCGCTTGGTTAGTGCCGGCCAGAATAGTAGGCAAAGCTAGGGGAATTTGTACTTCCCATAACACTTGTTGAGGAGTTGAGCCAAAGGCATGTGCAGCTTCTACTGTTTCTGGGGATACTTGCCGAATGCCCAGATTTGTCAAACGAATTAGAGGGGGCACTGCAAAGACAAATGTGGCTATGATACCAGAAACTTCTCCTATCCCAAACAACATGACTACAGGTACTAGGTAGACGAAGGTGGGAAGAGTTTGCATGGCATCCAAGATAGGACGTAATATGTTGTTGAAGCGATCGCTAATGGCACAAACAATCCCTAAAGGAATACCTACCAACAGACAAAATATTACAGCAGTTAGAATCAGCGCTAGGGAAACCATTGCTGCTTCCCAGGCGCCACAGAAACCAATGAGCGAAAAAGCGATGATGCTATAAATGGCAATTTTTCGGCCTGCTATTTGCCAGATGAGGAGGCCGATAATGAGCATCAAAATCAAGGGAGGAATTGCCAGCAAAGCAGATTTGACAATCTCCAAAGTGCTGCTAATGGGTAAGCTAATGGCTTGAAATATGGGGCGAAAGTTGTCAACTAGAAAATTAACAGCATTATTAACCCATTTGTCTAGAGGTAAAGTGTAAAATTGGAACGGATCAAAGACGGTTTCTAAGCCTCCTTGACTTGCAGCTATAAAGCTAGTGAAGAATATCGAAGGCAGGAGGCTGAAGGCTGAGGGTTGCAATATTTGGGGACTTTCAACAGACCAGCAATTACTAGAAATCAAATTGTAAATTTGAGTAGGGGAATTCAAAACTTGTGACTGAAGCTTGCCCCTATGCTCGCGCCTTTGGTAGAAGGTAAACTTGCTTTCTCCCTTCTGCCTTCTGCCTTTCTGGTTAAATCGATAATAGAAAGTGAACAAAATTGACTAGCTCCTATTGATGTTGGATTTATTCTCTTGATGTTGGATTTATTCTCAGTATCTATTTGGTCGCCCTAAACTGGTAAGCACATCAGATGCTTCTACCATACCAATAAATTCTTTTTCTCGGTCAACCACGGCCAGGGAATCTCCTTGTTTGTAAAGGTGAAAAATATTCTCTAGATGAGTAGCCGCATTAATCATCAGAAAGTCAGTTTCCATAATCGCCATCAGATCCTCATTTCCTTCTTTGAGGCTAGTTTCAAGATTTTGTTTTTTCACTAAACCGACTGGTTTATTATGTTCATCGACTACATACATCATTGTTAGGTTATGGTGCAACATCTGCTTCAACCCAGAGCTAACAGAATCTATACCAATCATCAGAGAAACTGTTTTACTCACAATCGACCCTACTTTTATAACTTGCGCAGAGTTTACCTCCTGAGTAAAGGCACTAATGTAATCGTTTTTTGGTTGAGTGAGTAATTCTTCTGGCGTACCTAATTGGACAATTGAACCAGCCTTCATCACTGCAATCCGATCGCCCAATTTTAAACCTTCTTGAATATCATGGCTAATAAACACAATGGTTTTGTGTAATTCTTTCTGGAGTCGCAATAATTCATCCTGCATCTCTCCTCTTGTTAAAGGATCAAGAGCGCTAAAAGCTTCGTCCATTAATAAAATTTCAGCATCGGTAGCTAAAGCACGAGCTAAACCTACTCTTTGCCGCATTCCCCCACTCAAAGAGGTAGGTTTATAATTTGTCCATTTGGCTAAACCCACCACTTCTAATGTTTCTAGTGCTTTCCGGCGACGATTCATCGGTGGAACTCCCCGCACCTTTAGTCCATACTCTACATTTTCAACTACTGTTTTGTGAGGAAATAATCCAAAGCGCTGAAATACCATGGAAACTTGATTGAGTCGTATCTGTCGCATTCGTTTTTCATCAGCCCGAGCCACATCTTCACCATCAATATAAACATTTCCGCTCGTCGGCTGAATCAAGCGATTAATACAGCGAACCAGGGATGATTTCCCAGACCCGGATAATCCCATGACCACAAACAATTCCCCTTGATTAATATCTAGAGATATATCAGCTAATGCCAATACATGGCCTGTAGATTGCAATATATAATCCTTTTGTTTCCCTTCCCTAAACAACTCGAGAGCAGCAAGAGGTTTTTTACCGTAAATTTTAATCAGATTTTTGAGAATTATTTTCGGAGGCATATAGTTACCTTATAATCATCTATAAGCATTCAGGAGTTTGGTAGCCTGCTTGAGCAGGCTAATACCGCTACACTCTAGTCAAAACTTCAAACTATTAATTGATAACACTTTGAATATTTTGTCACTAGTTAGTTATTTCCACCCTGCTGCACTAGAAAAACGCGTATGAATTTTGAAGTGCTTACAGCGTCATAATTTCCATTGTTCCGAGTATTTATACTTATCTAAACTATCAATACTAGGGACGTTCCATGGAACATTCCTGACGCTCCTACACTAAAAGCGAAACCGTTAGCGCCGGCTTCTGATGTCTGCTTGAATCAGTCAGAACACAGAACAACATCCAGGCATATCCCTTTTACGAAGTTTTATAGTGAGGTAGCGTCAAGCCCCACTTTATTCTTTAAATTTTTGATTGAAGAAGTGAGCATTTGCCTCATTCGGGAGGATAGCCACTTGCCTCCAGGGGGAGGAGTTGCGCTTTCGGCTTCTTCTCTATTAACTATTCTAGCACATTCAACGCCGGGATTCATGAGAGGCTGTGTGCGGGATTACTTCTCACAGTAAGCGCCCCTCCCACTGTGGGGCTGTCGCTTGCCTCCTGATGGAGGATTGGCCTCTTTCAAAGAAACTTCGCTAACGCTTTTCATGTTGCGTAGCATTACATTTCGGCGACAGCCGAAAACACCGTCGAGCTTCTCCCGGAAGAAGAAGCTAACTTGAACTCTATCTGGAAAAGGTACGATATTGCCACTTATTAAGAATGCGATTTTCTGCAATCATAGCTGGAGTATGTAACTCAGAAATTTGTTTTTGTGAAGCCTGTATGAGCTCGTCTTGGTAGTGAGATTGTTGTTGCAATTGATTCAGTTTCTCTTGGTAATCTGAAATTATTTGTTTCTGAAATTCTGACTCTCTTTGTAAGGTTTCATAAGTTTCCTGTGATACCATTGAACCAACTATTGATTCAAGATGCTCTAACTTGTTGAATTGCTCTTTTAACTGGTGCTGCAAAGCTTCATAATTTTCCTTTGACACCATTAAAGCAACTTGTGTATGAAAATCTTGCAACTTGTTGAGTTGCTCTTGTGACTGGTGTTGCAAAGCTTCATAACTTTCTTTTGACACCATTGTGGCAATTTGTGCTTCGAGGTGTTGCAACTTCTCTTGTTGTTCTTCTGACTGGCGTTGCAAGGAATTATATTCCCATACCATCTTGGCAATCTGAGATTCCAGTTTTTGCAATCTATCTTGTTGCTCTTGTGACTGGTGCTGCAAAGAATCATAAATTTCTTTCGACACCATTAAAGCAACTTGCTTTTCTAGTTTTTCTAGTTGAGCTTGTTTTTCTTTTGACTTTTGTAAGAGAGTTTCATGAACTTCCCTTGATACCATTGAAGCTACTTGCTCTTCTAAGAGCTGTAGTTGAATTTTTTGCTCTTGTGACTCTTGCTGGAGAGTTTCGTAGCTTTCTCTTGGCACCATCAAAGCAATCTGCTCCTCTAGTTGTTTGAGTTGAGCTAGTTTTCCCTGAGACTCTGCGATCGCTTTTTTGTCTTCTTCTAATTGTTTTTGTAAAGTTTCATAACTTTCTCTTGACACCATGGCAGCTATTTTATCTTCCAACTGCTTTACCTGTGCCATCTGAGATTCCAACTCTTGTTGTAAAGTTTGAGAACTTGCCCACAATTGACCTTCTGCTTCTACAGGTCCATTTAATGGTTCTGGAAATGTCACAACATCTACTTTTCCATCAGGTAGTTCATTTTTGCTTAGAGCATTGTTAACTGTATCTGACTGATGATTCAAATTTGCTGTTATTTGTGTGCCGCCTCTCTCAAAACCGCAAGGTTCCCTCTAGCAATGCGCTCAACTAGCTCATATCTTGATAAACCAAGTTCCTTTGCTATCTCCTTTAGCCTCTCAGCACTACTGGGAGTTAAAGACACACCTACTTTAACCTTGCTTTCTGAATATGAAGTGGCACCAGCACGTTTTCTTGTCATTGGCACTCTCCTTGGCCACCTGACTTTCTTCTAGTATACTCCTTATGGTATTCCGTTCTCAGAAACCTCATAATAATCAGTGAAACTTTGGATGATCTGACCAATGGCTAACTTTACTCCCGTCTTTTTTTTAGATTTTAGCTGTTAGCCTCGTTCATCAAACCTTGTATAGAAACTGCCATACTTAACCCAATATTGTTTTAAATCATGATGAGGAGTATGGAGACTTGCTTTGGCACGATAAAAACCACTTTTCTATGATTACCAATCCAAATTTTCTTGATCGGTTTAACAGATATTAAACTCCCACCCAATGTTTGAACACATTGTGTAAATCTATCCACAGCAGAATACTCTACAGTATCAAATCAAAAAAGTTTCCTGAGCAGATTAGATGTCTACTTCTAATCCAGCTTTGCATCTTCTTTTCTGCTACGGGGGGCAACATTTTCTTTTAGTTCCCTCTCAAAACTTTTTCATCAGAAATAGTTGCTCTTGACTCCACCGACAATCTTTAAAAAACTGGCACTCGGTCCCTCGCTCTCCCATCTTGTGAGCGTCGGGGAAGGGCGCGGTGCGCCAGCATTCAGTCATCTCCACAAATAATACAAATGTTCCTCTTGACAAGCAGGCGGTGCATCTATTATAACTAAGATCCAAATAGGAGGAGGACATCACTTCTGTAAGATGTCGGTTGAAACAATTAAGTAGGTAGGCATGATCAAATCGATGTATGTTTACTTTTGTAAAAGAATCTGAAATCACCTATTTCTGGTAGTGGCTCAAGAAAGTGTAGGAATGCTACAAGAAATATTGTCACCCA
>JAJEAQ010000438.1 GCA_022822685.1 Trichodesmium sp. jk18x7bins.61 | reverse complement strand
GCTTGAGCTAGTATATGCTTGAGAATATGAGGCTTAGCTAAAAGGAACTGTTCAATCTCTTGGTTCTCCTTAGCTTGATTACAGGAATGGCAAGCAAGTGTTAAGTTTGAGACTCGGTCCTCGCCTCTTTTTGACTTAGGTTTTATATGCTCAACCTCTAGCTGAGTATCAACACTGTTGCAATATGCACATTTGCGACCCCATTTCTCCAGTAGATATTCTCTGAGCTCGTCACCTTTTAAAGTACCTTGCTGATACTCAACACCTGATATCTCAGGATTTTGCATTTGTTGGGTATCAAACCGAACTAATTCCTGTGAGATAGCTGTTATTGGGTAATACTTAAGCAATCTGTTAACCCAAGTTTTGATATTCTCAACTCTAGATATAAGACTAGGTGGTAGCCAACCCTTAGACCTAACTCGGTTATTGAATCTAGATTTTCTATACCTAGTTTTTCGATTTCTACGGTTCCGGCGTATGCTTCTACGACCGTTGAGAGCATCTCTGATTTTGAAACCGCGATGAATTAGTTCAGCAGCCCAAATAATTAGATTATTTTGCAAGATTACTAATCCAGTAGTTTTAGCACCAGGGTCAATTTTGAGTCAGTGTTCATGTGTAACACAATTTTCTACCTTGAGGTCGTGCATAATGATAGTAAATGGATACCTGCGAAGAACTGACGCTCGTCCAGACTTGAGTAATATTCTGGCTCTTGCTGGTGAACAAGGATCTAAAGGTGTCGATTTACATCTAAAACAAAAACAAACATAATGTTAAAACTCCTATTGCTAGGGTAAACTTTTGCCACACTTTTCATGTGGCGAGGTGCCGAAACGTGCGCTTCGCGCAAAACGCCTTTCATGTCGGCAGTAGCCGAAATGTTATCGGTCGGTACTATCGGTGAAAGCAGGAGCTTAACCCACGCTTACGTGTTTAACTTTCTGGTTCTAGAGCAGTTATCTGGCAACGCATCCTATGGTAGGAACTTAAACACTTGCCGATAACGTAGACCTCTAACGGTCTTAGGCTGGTCAGGTGTTTTGCTCCCCTTCTCGGAGCACAGCAACGAGAGGGTGTGGCCAGCCCCATAGCTTGGCCTTACGGCAGGCGGAGCCTCAAGCTAGGGGTTCCTGACTTATTTAGAATACACAGACTTAGGATTAAAGGCTCTAAATGTTGAAGGAGCGGAAACTAGAGTTACATAGCTTAGGAATGAGAATTTAATTACTTACATAATTTAGTCAGACTGAGGTTTAAACTATTTAAGCTTTGTTCTTAAAATTCTGTATCTTATTTTATCCTCATTCCTTACGAAAGAGAAAAGTGCTGTAATTGTAGTTGAGGTCAAAAGTAAAGTTATAGTTTGACGACATTTAGAATTATTATCAGAAGAATACAAAAAATTGTAACTTTGTATACTGAAAAAATTAACATTCCTAATTATGAATTTTGTTTTATATTATTGATAGAGCCGAAAATTACTTAAGCTAGAATGTGACCATGACTTACACCACAGTTCAATATTCTTTAGAAATTATCAGGGATGAAGCAAGGGAACTCGTACATAAAGGAGTTCTCAGTCGTCAGCAACCTATTTATACTCTCTGCCAATATATTCCTGCGAGGGAGTGGGCTTGTGTAGAAGGTGAGCTAGAGGAATGTAACTTTCTACTCAGAGACCGAATTGCGGATTTAATAAGTAGCGAAAAATGGGACAACGACTAAAAAAGCCTAACCAAGCTAAAAATATAAATTTAGCTGGGTTAGATTTTGTTATTTGTCCTATTCTTTATCCTTTCTTTAAAAGACTTGTTAATAGCTGAATAGTGGAGATCAGACGCATCTAGAGCAGAATGATGCGATATGTAAATAGTTAGTTATGAGGAAAAATCTCAAAAAGAACTTAGTTGTTAGGCTCTGACTCCTGAAATTTTTGTAAATCAGCCCGCAGATCAGAAATTTCTTGAGTTAGCTCTAACAAGTCTTTTTGTATGCTTGATTGTGCAAAACTAGAATCAGAAGCAGGACTCGAATAAATAGTTGTAGTATTAGCATTAACCTGACTATTTTGTTGATACAATTTTGTATCAACAAAATTCCGAGCTTCCTGCTCAGTCATCTCTCCTCTTTCAGCCCACTCATCAGTTAGTTGATTAAAATCAGAACTTAATTTATTCAAATTTTCATCTCGTTTACTAGAGTCTTGTACAGTTTCTATGAAAAAGGATGTTGCACCTAAAGTGACACGAAATCCTCTTTGTAGTAGTTGAGTCAAATTATCAGGATTCATAATTGTAAGTTAACTGAATCTTAAATGGACATTAGTCTGTCACTACAGACGATAAATAGACTTTAACTGTTGAAATTCCCCACGCTAAAGCGACGGGGATTCTTGCTTTTACGACTTGCCATCATCGTCACCAGGATTTCTCCAACTAGATGGCTAAGGCAAATCCCCCACAAGCGTATAAGTTTTGGTGGGCCCGAGGGGACTGTAGCTGAGGCATCTTGCCTAACTTAGTCCCTTTTACAGAATGTTAATTGTTGCCTTAACATATCCATCATTTTACAGTCGATGGGAGTATCGCTGCTCCCGTTATAATCTTTGATTTAACGGGAGACTGATGTTGAAAGCACATTCTTGAGCTTACTGCTCCAAGTATTGACTAATATCCTCATTAATTCTAGTAAGTTCAGCTTCAGTAGTAATCCGAATCCTCTCATCTCGTAAAGTAATCAAAACTTTAGCAGCAAACGGGCTAGGCCAAATATTAGGATTGCAGAATATTTCTAAAAAGACATCTCCTGTATAGCGGTATTCCATAGGTTTCTGTGGAGCTGATTTACCAAAGCTACCTGTAACAGTTTTGGCAGCAGTAGCTTTCAATTGTTCCATTAATTGAGCGATCGCATTTTGTAAATTTCTGCCAGCTTCACGAGTAAAATCAAAAGATATGGAACCCTCTACCAGATTCAGGGTGAGTTTAGAAGCAGACATAATAAATCAAATAGATATTGTTAAGGATACGGGATTATACCATAGAAACCCAACCTTAAGTACTAAATTGAAGCAGAAAATTAGGAAATTACAATTTTTCCCAAATTTTGCCTTAGTGATGATATTCTAGTCACAACATAATTCAATCAGATTTAATGTTAGTACTAGCATTAGCAAAGGTTAAATCAGAAGCAGTCATCTGTTCATATAATTCAAACGGTTGATGAATCCAGGGATTATCAGGCAAATAATCAGCATAGTAGTTGGGATCAAACCTTGAGCAAGCTTTATACCAAAGAACTGCTGTTTTGAGTTCTTCAATTTCTTGACCATAATTATCCTGAAGCCAAGCCATAGATTTTTCTATACTAATTCCCGAATCTACTATATCATCAACTAGCAAAACATGACTACCTAAACTATCTGTAGTCATAGTCAAATTTTTCCCGATCTTAATACTACCTCTCTCCTTTCCTGTAATACCTCCATAGGAAGAAGTAGCTAGAATTGCCAAAGGTGTGCTAAAAATACGAGAAATAATATCTCCTACTCGCAATCCTCCTCTAGCCAAACAAACAATTTGATTGAACTTCCACTGGGATTGATAAATCTTTGCTGCCAGACGCTCAATTGTTTGATGATAGTTCTCTCAAGAGACATACATATCGCTCATTTTTAAATGGTAAAATCATAGTGACAATATAAAAATCAACTAATTTTACTAAAAACTACCATTTTTATATCAACCCAGAATCATAATATTCTCTGAAGCAACTTTTTCAATCATATTTAATAGATACGTCTGAAAAAGAATGTAGGGAATAACTATGGTTAATCCCTACATTAGTTTGAGAAAAAAATTACGTAATTTATGGGGGTGTCTAATACGATTTTGAAAAAGTAATACTTTCAGTTGGAAACTGGGAAAAATAACGACGAACAGAACAAAATTTAGTAAATAGCAAGCATTTAGTCCACCAAATAATATTTACAGGACTTA
>JAJEAQ010000112.1 GCA_022822685.1 Trichodesmium sp. jk18x7bins.61 | reverse complement strand
CTTGATGTACAAACTGCAACTTATCGAGTGCCAAGTACATTAAGAAATAAAGAAAGTATGGAGCGACCTTTTTAAATGTTTGAAGGAATATTAGACTTTCTCAAAGACCTTTGGGGTTTTATGGGAGAGCGAAAAAAATATTGGTTATTTCCCTTGATTATTACTTTAGTATTGTTAGGGGCTTTGATTATTCTGAGTCAATCCTCTGTAATTGCTCCGTTTATTTATACCCTGTTTTAATCAGGCTGCCCTCAAAAGAAGAAGGAAGATGTATGTTTGGTTTGAGTTCTTCCTTCTTATTTGTGCTGTCTAAAAAATTAAGACAAACAATTAAAAAATTGATTTGCAGTTGTAGCTCTAGCCCATAAATGAAAAAATTCTCAGTAAGAGCATGATTAAGCTAAAAACTTTGGTGGTGAATTTATGTATGATTTTCGCCAGTTTATCTGTAGGGATAGCGATCGCCGAAGTAGGAGTACGTATTGCTGATTGAGAGGGATTAAAAAAAGGCCAGAAGGTACCCATGCTCAGTTTGATCCCACATTTCATACCATCCCCGATTCTGTTAGAGGTTGGGCTTATAAACCAGGAGCCTCTGGCTGGTAGACACTGGAAGGGAAAGCTTATTTAGAGTTTAACAGTGATGATGTTAGAGGACTAGAACGTACTAAGCCTAAACCAGAAAATACCTTGCGCATAGCCGTGCTGGGAGATTCTTTTACATCCGCAGTTCAAGTTCCTGATCAAGAAACTTTTATAGCAGTAATGGAGAAGGAACTAGGAAAGTGTGCAGCTTTAAAAAATAAAAAAGTAGAGGGAGTTAATTTTGGCGTAGATGGTTATGGTACAGCCCAACAATTGCTAACTCTTAGGGAAAAAGTTTGAGATTATCAACCAGATATTGTAATTTTAGCTTTTTTATTGGCAACAATGTTACTGATAACTATAAACCATTAGAAAACAATCGTTATCGACCTTTTTTTTGTTTATAAAAATGGTCAGCAGTTAGTATTAGATTTGTCATTTAGATATTTAGGAATTAGTCAAGCAAATCCCTACATGATTACAACAGTTGATAGATTACCAACTTGGCTAGTAAATAATGTGATAATTTTACAGATCATCAAAAAAGTAGAGGCAGATCAAAGAAAGAAAAATGCAGCAACACACTTTGAAAAATTACAAGCTACTAATTTTAGAGAACCGCCAAATGCAGCTGGGAAAGAAGCTTGGAAAATAACAGATGAATTAGTAGGAATTATGGCCAAAGAAGTGCAAGCAAAAGGAGCAGAATTTAAAGTAGTGACAATCATGCCCCCAATGCCAGCTCATCCTAATAAACAATGGCGACAAGGATATATGAAAATTTTTGAGATTCAAGACTGGTTATATCCGACAAAAAGATTGCAAAAATTAGGACAGATGCATAATTTTCCTGTGATTGATTTGGTGCAGGCTTTTGATAGTTATGTTGCAGAAAATCAAGTTTTTCCTCATGGGTTTAAAAATACTTCAATGTGTACTGGACATTGGAATTCTACAGGGCATAAGTGGGCTGGTGAAATTATTGCTGAAAAACTTTGTGCAGAATTTTAACTGGTTTTGGTTAAAGGCCAAATTCTCAAAGTAAGATATTATAAAATTTCCCAAAAGCTTTTCTAGACTTGGATTTTCTATTTATAAATATTATTTGCTGGAATCAATGCTTGGTATTGACTAACTTATGTTCTTTTTATCGTTATTTTGACCAGCTGACAAATATAGCATTACTTTTTCAAAATGGTATGATCCCAATTGTGGCGTAGGCATCTTGCCTATTACTGGAATATGGGATATTTGGGTACATTTAATCCATAAAATTGGGGATTTTGTTTGATTTGGAATTACTTTACTCCCTCCTTTGAAGGTAGGGCTAATTCATTCTGGCTAGAGAATATTTACAACCCTATATTTTACGTTTAGTAACTTTGCTAGGATATAGGAAAATTCAAGGTATACAGTTTTTCTATGATGACAATAAATAAGCTCTGCTTTCCAAGGGGGGTGAAAACGTGGGATGCAAGGATGAAGATTTGTTATAACACCAATTTCAAAATATATTGCTACAAAGTCTTTGTTATTAGTCGGCGCGGAATTAGGAATTAGGGGTAGGGGAGAAATACAAATTCATTCATAATTTTGCAGGTGATTTTACTTTAACTATCTTTTTTGAATTTGCTATAACTTATTATTCTAAGATTATATTAGAGGTTTGGAGGATGGGAGAAAGGCAAATCCTAATATAGATAGAGAGAGCGTTGTTAATTTTAATATAATTATCCTTTTTGAATTGGGAATAAAAAATAAAAAATTAACTCGTTGCGTTCAAAAAAAACACGGAAGAGAGAGGCGAATTAAATTGTGTTTTTATCTCTGGAATTAAGTCAACTATTTTATACTTAATATTTATTTTGTATACAGAAACAGATAATGAAAAAACTTAAGAACTTAGCAATTAATCTAGGAATAATGCTAGGTACATTAGTATTTGTAGTGGTAGTAACTGAAATCGCTTTAAGAATAACAGGAATAGAGAGTCCTCCCCTACCAAGAGAAGAATCTAATCTCACAATGTTATACACAAAAACAGATCCTTATCGGGGCTGGGCAGGAAATCCAAATGCAACAGCATTTTGGACTGGAGAAGGTATACCTTCAGAAATTAAAATGAATAGTGGCGGATTCCGCGATCGCGAGCGCACAAAAACAAAACCGGAAAATGGCTTACGAATTGCTGTATTAGGAGACTCTTTTACAGAAGCAATTCATGTCAAGTTAGAGGACACTTATACTGCAATTATAGAGAAAAATTTACAAGAATGTCCTGTATTAAAAGACA
>JAJEAQ010000622.1 GCA_022822685.1 Trichodesmium sp. jk18x7bins.61 | reverse complement strand
ATTTTACCTTTCCTCTGTAAGGAAAACTATAAAAAAAGAACTAAAAGTCAAGCACAAAAACCACTTAATTCTTAGTTCTTGTTTGAATTTATATATTCTGCACTTCAACTATTGGTATTGAAGTGCAGAATATTAATTACACAATGGGAACATAACGTTCTTTTTCTGGAACGTTGGTGTATTCAGACACAATTTGTCGGAACTCATCACCATCAATAGTTTCTTTCTCAATTAATAAATCAACTAAACGATCTATTACAATCCGGTTATCCTGTATCATCTGACAGGCGTGTTCGTAGCAATGTTCAATAATAGTGCGGACTTGAGCATCAATGCGAGACGCAATTTCATCAGAATATTCCGAGCGCGTCATTAAGTCGCGGCCTAAGAATACCTCACTTTGTTGAGTTTCTAGAGACAATGGACCTAAATCAGACATGCCGTAACGAGTCACCATTTGACGGGCCATTGATGTAACTTGTTGTAAGTCATTACCAGCACCAGTAGTCACCTCAGCGTCACCAAAAATCACTTTTTCAGCCGCGCGTCCACCGATAGCAGCAGTAATCCGAGCCAGAATTTGAGCCCGAGAAATTAAACCTTGCTCTTCATTAGGCATAAACCAGGTGAGGCCGCGAGCTTGGCCACGAGGGAGCAAAGTTACTTTTTGTACAGGAGCATGCTCTTGGATCAGAGTACCAATGAGCGCATGACCAACTTCGTGATAACCAATTAATCGCTTACTCTTGCTATCCATGAGTGGAGTGCCTTCCATACCTGCCACAACTCTATCTACCGCATCATTAATTTCCAGCATAGTAATTGCTTCTTTGCGACGACGAGCGGTGAGGATAGCAGCTTCATTCAGTAGGTTTGCTAAGTCTGCACCTGTGAATCCGGGAGTCCGACGGGCGATCGCCTCTAGAGATATTTCATCACTGAGCTTCTTATTGCGAGCGTGAATTTCTAGAATTGACAAACGACCTTTAACATCAGGGGCATCAACAGTAACTTGACGGTCAAATCTACCAGGGCGTAATAGTGCAGAGTCCAATACATCCGGGCGGTTTGTAGCAGCAATGATAATGATACCAGTGTTGCCTTCAAAACCATCCATTTCTGTCAATAGTTGGTTAAGGGTTTGTTCTCGTTCGTCATTACCACCACCAATACCAGCACCTCTTTGTCTACCTACTGCATCAATTTCATCAATAAAGATAATACAAGGAGCGTTTTCTTTAGCTTTTTTGAAGAGATCACGAACACGGGAAGCACCAACACCGACAAACATTTCCACAAACTCAGAACCAGAAATACTGAAGAATGGAACACCTGCTTCACCAGCGATCGCCTTAGCCAACAAAGTTTTACCAGTTCCTGGAGGACCAACCAACAGCACACCTTTAGGAATCCGCGCTCCCACAGCGGTAAATCGTTCTGGTTTTTTCAGAAAAGTCACAACTTCTTGTAATTCTTCTTTAGCCTCATCAACTCCAGCCACATCATCAAACATTACACCTGTCTTGGCCTCCATTGAAAAACGGGCCTTAGACTTACCAAAGTTCATTGCTTGTCCCGGGCCACCAGGCACATTACTTGAGCGACGGAATAAGAAAAACAGGCTTACAATTAATAAGACAGGGAAAATCAGATTACCGAGTAAACCCCAAATTGCTCCTTCATTGCGTATTGGGTGGCTATCAAAGTTAATATTTGCTTCTCGCAGACGAGAAATTAGGTCTGGAGAGTTACCAGGTAAATCTACTCGTAATCTTTGGACTCGATTGTCCAATTCTGGAGCAACTGCTTCCACAATAGCTATACGACCACCGTCATAAAGGTCTACAGTTGTGACTCGCCCTGCTTCTAAATAGTCCAAAAATCGACCATAACTCATGCGGGTACTTGCAGTGTTACTACCCATATTTACTGCTGTTGGGGAGAAGGCCCCTTGCCAGAAGAAAAAACCAATGACCAAAGCCGGCAGACTCCAAAGTAAAATTGTTCTCCAAGAAATTTTCATATAATGACCTCTTTTAGTAAAATTGTATTGATATAATGGTCTGTCTAATTAATTTTGAAGTGTTGATCATATGACTTTCTCGTTCAAACACACGAGCATCCTGCTCCCACTACTCAACAACTAAATCTTGACAGGCCAATAAGCTGTGTAATTTTCTACACTCATAATCTTAATTAAATGTAACTTAACAATAGACATTAGGGCAACTTTTTCGCGACCTATGACCAAACTGCTTAATTTAAACTAAGCATGATAGCTGAATTTATCCTAGGAAATGCCTGGAGCATAGGTCATCTCTATTAAGTTAACAATCCTATAAACGTTATCAACTTAGAAACTATAGTTGACTGAAATCTAGCTTTAGCCTTGAAGTGAAAACTATTTAAAAGTGCTAAATAGACTCATAAAATGTGAGATTTATAGGAGGATTATTTGAGCCTCTCAGGAATATTGAGCATAGCTCCTACAAAAGTATTGTGAGCCTGTTTAATCAATAAAACCTGTTAGTTACTAAAGGCTAATTTTATAGACGCTCCTGGACAAATATCTACAAAATGTCTAGGTTTTCACACAGTTAATCTGTGTTAAAATCGGACTTGCTTGCTAAGACCAGAGGAACTTAATACTGATTGTGGAATGCTGTGCACTCGACTTTTCCAATGGATGAGAATCCCAGAGGGGATCCTAAACTCAACTACTTTGAGCGGAACATCAACCTTCTTTGCCAGTAAACATTGGGACGGGTGAGTTGAAAAATCGTTCTCAGTCACCCCAGGAGAGGGTGTCTAGGATTGTCTAGGTTTTTAGAAGGTGATCGGAGAATCCCCATTTTTATGTCTGATAATCGGCTAGACCTCTCATGTCGCAGAGCTTTTCTTTTCGTATGGCAAAGTGTTGAAAACACTACAGGAGTATCAAGTGAACTACAAACTTAACACAAGAGAATAATGTTCATTACTCCTGTTCTAGTGCAGAATTAAAGCCTCACAATTTCTACCCATCATGTAGATGACGGAGCGGAATTGTAGCAGAGGTTGAAGAAGACAGGGAACACAAGGAGGGGATATGTACCGAAGTCTATCCACATCTACAAACAAATTTAAAATAATTATTAGGTACTGTGAAATGCTGAGTTAGTATACTCATGAGGTCAACGGGGAAGAAGTTTTGCATGTGTAATGACTGAATCGTTCAGCATACCTGCCTGATCACTTTGGCCTTTAGCCCTTGAGTGTAAAATCCTTGTCGCCAGAAATCTCTGAGCGTGAGGCAACAACCCTCAACTATAATCGGAAGGTTTAGTTGGAGACTATATCAGGAGTTTAGTGAGGTAACATAAGTTAAATGGTAATTAAACAGCCCGCAGCAGCAGCAATGCTGACGAAAACAGCTAATGCTAGTAGTAAAACAGCTAATGTCAGCAGTAAAAAAATTCTTAGTGTAGACTTGGGACGTACAGCTACTAAAGCTTGTATTAGTCGTACACCAAATAGTGTAGTTTTTATCCCATCCAATGTCAAACAGTTAAGTTTAGAACAAGTCAAATCAGGCAATTTTGAGTCTAAGCTTACAGATCCATTATTAGATATGTGGTTAGAATATCAAGGCTTGGGATATGCTGTAGGTCAATTAGCTGCTGATTTTGGGGCTAATTTGTTTGGTCATGAACGCCCTTTTGCCAAGGCTAAAGCAGAAGATGCCCTTTACAAAATCTTGGCTTGTGCTGGTTATTTTCAGCTCAATGAAGATTTTTCAGTTGTGTTGAGCTTACCCTTCTATTCCCAACAAGAATTTGAAAAGGAAAAGGAACAGATTATTAGTCAATTAAAATCCCCTCATAACTTCTCTTATCGAGGTAGTGAAAATGTAGAAATTAGAATTAACAAGGTTTGGGTGATGCCAGAAGGATTTGGCAGCTTGCTGTGGTTTGAAGCTAATAATACTCAAAAATCTAAGCCAGAATTAACCAAAATGTCCATTGCTATTGTTGATATTGGCCATCAAACAACTGATTTATTAGTGGTAGATCGTTTTCGTTTTTCTAGAGCAGCTTCTAAGAGTGAAGCTTTTGCCATGAGTCAGTTTTATGAAGAAGTGGCCACTAAGATTGAGGGGGCAGATGCTCAGTCTTTGTATTTTTTGGAAGCAGTCCACAAAGCTGAAGGCCAGCGCTACTATCGACCAAAAGGAGCAACAAAGCCTGTGAATCTTGACAGTTTTATGGCAGATTCACGGAAGGATTTTGCTGATAAACTCTGTCAACGTATAATTAATTGGTTACCAGAAAGGATAAGTGATGTAATTTTCACTGGTGGTGGTGCAGAGTTTTGCATTCAAGATTTAAAACAGCTAATCGAAGATGCTGGCCTTAAGGCCCATTTGACTGAACCATCCAGAGAAGCAAATGTTCTAGGACAATTTATCTATGGAGAAACTCAAATGGGGAAGCTCAATTAGCAACATCTAAGTAAGTTTCTACTCAAAAGTAATTGGAAGTTTGAAAGCCCCCGCGTTTCAACCGGGGGATAAAAAAAGATTTGCTGGTTCAAACAAACATGCTATAAATTAAGAGAGTTTGAATACTCAATATGATGATTAACCCTACTCCTACCAACTTGCTTCAATCTATGGTTGATATTCCTAATCATAGCAATTCTATAGCTACAGCATAATACGCATTTGGGGACAGGTAGATTAAAATCTGTTGCTAGTTTTCCCCGTTGGAAAAACACCTTGCTCTCAGCCTTATTTTTTGTAAATTAACTAAAAATT
>JAJEAQ010000270.1 GCA_022822685.1 Trichodesmium sp. jk18x7bins.61 | reverse complement strand
AGTGAAAAACGCTATAAAATTTGCAATAAGTCTTTTCTATATATTAATTCTTCCCTATAACTATAATAATGTTAATATCTTTAATTACATTCTACATTATATATTTCAAAATGAAGTATAACAGATGAGGAGTTAGGAGTCAGAATTCAATAATCAGCAGAGTCAAGGATATTTTTCACTGATGCCTAATCATGGGTTGAAGAAGGCAGTGGGAGTTGGAGGAGCTGAAGACAGGTTGGGGTATGTAACCCATTTATACTTCTGCAAGCTACATCCGCCCATAGAATTCTCCATATTAATTCTGGCTCCAATTGACTGAATTCTTTCTTGATAATTAATGATTTTTTATTTTCTATTTTTGAGTTTTTAGAATGTGAAATAATCTTAGGAGCCATGCAAAAATAAGTTGTACAAATTTTATCTGAAATGGATTATGAATCTAGAGCTGCTATTAAAAAAATGGGTAGTCCTGCATAGTAATGATGAGGAGTAAAACTTGCTATTCAGCTAAATCTTGATTCCGGCAAATATCCTTGAGTTTTGTGAGAATTGGGTTGTGAAAAAATCATCGCCCCCCAACCTCTACCATTACTATGCACCACCATCAAAAAATGTTCAGGTTATTTTTTGCACAAGTCTTTAGTTGCGAAAAGTATTATATAACAGTTCTCAGCCTTGGTGAGGTACAAAGATTTCTGATTTTGGGGAGTTGGGAGTTGGGAGTCGGGAGTCGGAGTTAAATAAAAGTGTACCGGCAGAGTTCGAGAAACGCTATAATCTAGCATTCTACCCTATTTAATTGAAGACCAGCAATTGATAATTTATATCATGTCCGCTAGAACACTGATAAATAAAACTTCGTAGTTGCCTTAGGCAGGCTATATTTCATGGCGCCGCATCGCAACTACAAACAAAATTTTTTTATACGTAATTAAGCAGACATGATATTAGTGGGGGAAGCGAAACCCAGTATCTAATGAAATAGAGATGGAAGATTTACATACTATTATTTTATTGTCACCCAAGTTCAGTCTTTCCTCTTCCTTCTTGTTTTTCCTGCAACTAGTTAAAATAATGTTTGTTTAATCTCTATTAACTACATTTTAATCCTACTTAAATTATATGACTAGAATCAATTCATCTGATACTACTTCTGAGTCAATGTGGCCAAAGAATATAGAGAACAAATTTGATAGTGCTAGAGCGCAGTCTTGCTTAATTCAACGTTTGATGACAACTATTATTTTGCTGACTCTAACTGCTGGATGTATACCCACTCAACAGTTACAAAGCAAAAAATATCCTAGTTCAGAGAAAAATGCTATATCAGTATCAGTTAATAATTGTGAGTTAACTACAGTTAAGGAAAATAACTCACAAGTTGCTCTAGTTTCTCAATCAACAAATTTTTCTCAAAATTCTAATTCTAATCAATGTGCCACAGTCGATCCCTTTAGTCAAGCAGTGAGGTTTGCAACAAAAGCCTCAAATTTAGCTCAATCTGCCAGAAGTAAACAACAGTGGGATAGAGTAGCACAAGAATGGGTACAAGCAGTGGCTTGGATGCAAGCAGTACCTCCAGAAAACCCTAGACGCGCTTTTGCTGAAAAAAAGGTGGCAGAGTATATGAAAAACTTAGCTTACTCTCAACAACAAGCAGCTTCTGCTAATTCTCGTTCTAGCCTTGCTTCTTTTAATAGTGACACTCTCGATACTCAGTTAAAACTTTATCTGTCTTATGTTGCTACTGTCGGTACGCCAGATGTTTTGATTGTGGGTAGTTCCCGAGCTTTATATGGGGTTAATCCACAGAAATTACAACAATATTTAGTAGCTAAAGGCTATCCTCGATTAAATATATTTAATTTTGGAATTAATGGCGCTACTGCCCAAGTAGTTGATTTTCAACTGCGACAACTTCTGAACCCTAATAAATTGCCAAAATTAATTGTTTGGGCTGATGGTGTGCGAGCTTTTAATAGTGGGCGGGTTGATCGCACTTATAATTCTATTGTGGCTTCTGAAGGTAAAAGAATGTTACTTTCAGGCGATCGCCCTCAGTTGCCTCAAGCTTGGTCTAATTTTGCTTCTACCTGTTATCAGTTTCCTCAACCTTTGAATGTTTTTGCACCGACTCCTAGATATCCTATTCAAACATCGGTAGGGGATACAATGGAGGTTAGTTATAGCTCTATTCAACTGGATAAGTATACAAAATATTCTTATAAAACTAGATCAGAAATTTCTCCAAATTTAGCTCCATACACCCCATACTTCTATCAAATTTCAAAAGATGTGGCGATCGCAGATATTACTCATGCTATAGATGCTAATGGGTTTATCTCGATTGATGGTCGATTTAATCCTTCCTACTATTATCGGCGATGGCCTTATGTGGCGGGGCTTTATGACCGCGACTATGCAGAATTTTACTTAGGAGGCAATCAGGCAAGAGCTTTGAATTCAATTATTAGCTATACCAAATCTCGTCAAATACCTTTAGTTTTTGTGAATTTACCTTTATCAGATAGCTATTTAGACTCTGTACGTTGGTCTGCTGAAGAAGAATTTCATAGGTGGATGCAGCGCCAGGCAAGGGAAAATGGTTTTCTCTTCCTGAATTTTAATTTATATCAGCCCCAACTAGCTAAAAATGAATATTTTTTCGATCCTAGTCACCTAAATCGCTATGGGGCTAGTGCTGTAGCTCGTTATATTGCTGCTAGCTCTGCAATTTCTTGGCCTCGTTAACTTTCTGCCATTCCCTTTTCCTGCTCAGTCATCAGTAGTTAGATGAGTCTATTCAACTAATAAGATTGTTGAGAATTTCACTATTTGTACATTGGCTGAATATAAGGGTTTGAATAATAGGGGGATAGGTTTATGTAGTACTCAGTAACAAGAAAGCATCAAACCAGCAATAACGCTGATTTTAGGCCTGGATTATTTGCAAGCAGCTAGCAATAACTTTCCTTGAGCCAGGATTATTTGCTACCAGTGACTTGGTTACATGAACAGGCGATAGAACTCCGTTTTGCTATACGCATAGCTCCACTGAACGCTTTGCAATCGCAACTTGATCCTCTGTATCTCTGTGCTATTAGGCAGACTAGACGCCGGGATTAATCCTACTATGATCAAACTAATATATTTCCAGGCTGGTTTCCAATTAAGTTTATCCTGAATTTTTTGATAGTAAAACATATTAATTCCTGAATTTTTAAATAGTTGAGTTGTAATTATTTATCTCACTTGAGCCGCCCTACATGATTTGTATATAGCGTTTCTTGGACTCTGCCGGTACATTAGCAGTGCTGTATCTGGCTATCTATAGAAAAAATATTTTGATTTGACTCGGAGTGCCTGCATCACCGGAGCCTGTAACCAATAGATTCCTACTGACTACTAAAGCAGTAGATGTACCTCACCAATATGAGAACTGCTATATTTAAGACCAAATATAGCGATCGCTAGTTGTTTTTCATTACGAGGAGCAGCCCGATAGGAAACAAAAAAAATTGTGGTTCGTGGTTGGTTAATGGCTGAGTGCTAATTGATATATATGGAATTTTCTCTAACAATACCTTTAAAGTTTGAAATCTCTACTTTGAAAATGATCAACTTTGAAGCTTGGTTCCGCAATAGATAATTGCCGAATTTTTTGTTCTTTTGTTTTATTAACATCAGTTGCTATAAATTTATTTAAAGCTTTCCTACTCTTCCACTCTTCCAACAGTAAGAAAGAATTAGGATAATTGATTTCCTCGTATAAATTGTAGCTAATATTGCCATTATCCATACTCACTTTGGGAATAATATCATTGATTAATTGAATGAATTATTCTCCCTGCTCTGACTTAATCACAAATCTTGAAGATGTTAAAATTGGTAAGCCTGAAAAATCTGTACTTTTTCCATCTTGTACTATTACCTGCGCAATTAACTTCTGCTTAGGATCTACTTGTTGTACTGCCATTGCCTTACCACTAATAACAGCACCATAAACTACTCTTTCAGAGCCATAAACAGAACCTAGTAGTAATATCAGCAAAACAGATTTTCCTAACAGTTTGATTATACTATTAAACTGATCAAACATTTTATTATAAGTTATTGTACACAACAGATCTGGAAAATATAGCTGGTTTCTATCAAGTTTACATCATATTAATATTTTTTATATATTTGCTTTTTACTGTCATTTTTATAGTACAGTAGGCTACTGATTAATTTCTTGAAAATGATTACAATCAAGTTACTGCGGTATCATAGTTACAAATATAAAAAAAAATCCCATATTAGACCTCTGACAAAACTGAAATTAAAATAAATTACAATCAAAAAAACGTCAATTTCTCTGGCTTTTGATTGTTCACTTAACTTCTGGAAGCAGTCTAATGATCAGTTATGCAGGGATTCTGCCCATTTCTATCGAAAATCTAAAATATGAACTATGGACATTAAACGAGTAATTATTGCTCATAAGGCCAGGGATGATGTGAGTCAGCGTTGTGCAGAAAAATGTGCTAGACAGTTGCAAAACAGAGGCTGTCAAGTATTAATGGGACCAAGTGGGCCACAGGATAATCCCTATCCAGTTTTTCTGGCCTCCAGTACTCGTAATATTGACATGGCATTGATTTTAGGAGGAGATGGCAGCGCTTTAGCAGCAGCTCGACATTTAGCAGCAGAAGGTATTCCTATGTTGGCGGTTAATGTGGGAGGACATCTAGGGTTTTTGACAGAAAGTTTTGAAGATTTTCAGGATACAGAGAAGGTTTGGGATCGGTTGTTTGAAGACCGCTATGCTGTACAACTACGGATGATGTTACAGTCAGCAGTATTTAATGGCGATCGCATGAACCTCAAACCTGCCAGCGATCGCTTCTTAGCCTTGAATGAATTTTGTATTAAGCCTGCTTCTGCTGATCGGATGCCTACTTCAATTTTGGAAGTAGAAGTTGATGGTGAGGTAGTGGACCAATATCAAGGAGATGGGCTCATAGTTGCTAGCCCTACAGGCTCCACCTGCTATACTGCTTCTGCAAATGGACCAATTCTCCACGCTGGTATGGCATCCATCTCTGTGACTCCGATATGCCCTTTAAGTTTGTCCAGTCGTCCAATTGTGCTTCCTCCTGGATGTGTAGTCAGTGTTTGGCCTTTACAAGATTATGACTTAACTACTAAACTTTGGGCAGATGGAGTCCTTGCTAGTTCTATTTGGCCTGGACAACGAGTTGATGTGCGAATAGCAGATTGTCAAGCTAAGTTTATTATTTTGCGAGAAAATTATTCATTTTTCCAGACTCTTAGAGAAAAACTACAGTGGGCTGGAGCCAGAATTAAATACAATAATGACCACCGGAGTAAATAAGAGACTGTTTGTAAAGCAAATATTCAGATAGCTAGAGTGCTTAATTCTGGTGGCCGGCGGTGGATAAGTAAAATTCTGGTGAGTGCGAAGAGATATTTCCACAAGAGCAAATCCTACGCAGGAATTTAATCTGAGTTTTACAAACAATCTCTGAGTCAAAAGTTAAAAGTTAAAAGTTAAAAGTTAAAAGTTAAAAGTTAAAAGTTAAAAGTTAAAAGTTAAAAGTTATATCATGTTCAGATAATTAGTTATAAAAAAAAACTGGCGTAGGCTAATTATGGGATGAATTTGTTTGCTTAGGCAACCCTAGTCTGGGAAAATTTCCTAAGTCCTGATTCCTAATTCATCCCCCTACTAAGCAACGCCAAAAACTTCGCTCCCTAGAAGCTCTGTTTTATCTCTTCATCTCCCCTTTCCAAGTCAGAGCTAATTCATTGTTGCGAGAGAATATTTACAACATATATTGCTACACAGTTTTTGTTGGTAGGAGTTGGGAAGCGAGGAACTAGGAGTTGGAGGTCGAGATTTTATTGTAACTATCTTTTTTGAATTGGGTATAAGGTGGGCAAAAAATGCTAAATTTATTCAGGCTCGGCATTCGCTCACGTTTCATTTGCGTAGCAAAGCCTTCAACGGAGCTTTATCGCTCAATACGCAGCCAACTCTACTACTCACTATCTACTGTAACTATCTTTTTTAAATTTGGTATAACAAATATCAGAATTACTATATCTCCTCTTCCGCATTCCCAAACTTCTGAGTAATATCCGCTTACATCAGACAAAAAAATTATCAAAATTGGCTTGATAAATCTGATCCTATTTGTGACTATATTCAGCTTAGTTGAAGGTCTATCTAGCATTATATTATTGTTTTATAGAATCAGTAAACTGCAACCTATGGCCGAAGTCCGCCATACTCAATATGATGAACTATTAGGATGGGTTAATATTCCCAATATTCATATCCCAAATATGTATAGTGAGGGAGTATATTTCTAAACAAATTCTCAGTCGTTTAGAAATAATGAAGATTTTAGCATTAATATTCCTCCTCATAAATTTAGGAGAATTTGCTCAGGGGATTCCTTCACAATGGGATGGGGGTGTCAGCAATAATCAAACATGGTGTCAACTATTAACATCTATTAATAAACAGCTACAAACTATTAATATGGATCAAGGAGGAGCTGGTATTGACCAAGCTTATTTATGGTACAAACGTGATGGTGTAAAATTTCATCATAATCTTAAAATATTTGCTTTTATTACTGATGATTTTGTGCGGATGCAGCGCTCTAAGTCTTCTGGTTATGGAAAACCATTATTGTATTTATAAGATGGAGTATTAGTTAATCATAATTATCCAGTCCCTGAGGTTCTTTTTTAGCACCAAAAGTTACAGAGGGTAGTAAATACATTCAAGAGTTAAGGTTTTTAAGTCTCTGGCAAGCATTGTTCCCCAGAAAATTCGAGCCGGATAATAAATATGTTGTTCAAACTCCTGTCATCACTATCAAAATATTTGAGGAACTGGCGGAAATAAATCAATCTAAAAATAGTAAATTAGTTGTAGTTTATTTACCGACGCGTTCGGACTATGATACGAATGCCTCTGATCATTGGCGACAATATATACAGACAGAATTACAAAAACGAAACATAATATATATTGATTTAATTGCAGAATTTAGACAAAAAATGCCTAATGAACAAGTAGAAGGAGCATTCTTAGCAGGTGATGGGCATTACTCCGTATCTGGTAACGAATTTATTGTTAATGTTTTGTATGAAAAGTTGTTATCTTTGCCAGGCGTTGCTGAAACTGGGTATGAATTCCACCAATTAAATAACTGACATAACTCCCATCACCAGGTACTTAATTAGTCGCCAATTGACGATTCATACCTTGATTCAGCAACGCCCAATTTTTTTTCATAAGGAGCAAGAAAGGAAGTTCCTGCAACACATAATAAGTGAACATAATAGGTTTTCCCAACTTATAAGTTATATCATGTCCGCTTAATTACGTAGAAAAAATTTTTTGTTTGTAGTTGCGATGCAAGCGCCATGAGCAATATCGGATGTTTAAGGCAACTACCAAGCTTGATTGCTCAGTATTCAGCCGGACATGATATAAGTAGGGTGGGCAAATCTGGCTTGATGTTGGAGCAGTCTGAATCCTGTTGATATTTGCCCACCTGAGTCACCGGCTACACTCAAACAGTTATGTAAGCGATCGCAATTACTGCTCAAAAAGTCCTTTTTTTTCGTGTGATTTTCCTGTAAGTGGATGTTGACATACTCACTCCGTAGCCCCAACCAAACAACGCCGAATTCTGGCCACTTCCACATTCATGTAGCAAAGCTAAACTCACCCACCTAACACCATCATCAACCAACCCAAGCTCAATACAAGCATAAATTCTTCTCAGTCAGCCATATCTCCACATCCTCTATAAACACAGATTCTATTTCATCA
>JAJEAQ010000485.1 GCA_022822685.1 Trichodesmium sp. jk18x7bins.61 | reverse complement strand
CAAAGGCATTTTGGCGCCTGGCTTAAGTTGAATAGTGTTGAAATTATTTTGCCTATTGACATTTTCAACTTTCATTTGCCAGATTTTTGTACTGCTTACATCTGCTTCTTTCTCTCTAGAGGCATTATCAATCCCAGTTTGCTGTTCTTTTTGCCCTGAAGTTTCTGATATGTTGTCGGGCACTACCTTAGTGTTCAATTTTTGAGGCCTGGCTTGTATCGGTTGGCTGACTGAATTTCCCCCTAACAGGTTAAATATGCTTCTAAATTCTTGTTTTTCAGGTTTTTCCCGAACTGCTCTCATTTTCTGTTTTGCCATTTGATGAAATTTTGGCAACTGAATCGGCGCTGTTTTCCTTGCTACTTGTATATAGTACATTCAGAACTTCATTTTGATGAAACTTTTACATTTTTCTACATCCAGGCACATTATCCGTATAAAACTCCTATCTCAACCGGATTTAGTATTAGGTTAAAAAGAACACAGATTAATTTCCTCAAAATTAGTGCTTAAACCAACATTCAGACTTTCCATAGACTTAACTAACCACCGCACCTTACCAGAAATAGACCCCCTTGATAATGGTTAAACAAAATCGAAAACCTCTGCTCTAAATAAGGTTTAGCTTTGGGGCAAAACAATACAATCTTCAACAGCAAACCCGTAACCATTCTTGCCCCCTGGTTATTAATCAAGTCATAAAACACAAAATGTTTTGGTTGTTCTGGACTTTCAACAACCATAAAATTTAACAACTTTCTACAAGTATCTAAAATTAGAAAATCATTAGGTTTATGACTATTATTATGGGAGCAAGTGTTTTGTAGTTGCTGATATAATTTATGATTAAATTAACGTTTTCCATAACTATAGTCAATAATATCAGTTAAATATTCATATAACCCATCTTTAAAACTGCGATAAGAACGAGTTGAATCAGAATACGTACTAAACTGTTTAACTCGCTCTCGTAATGTTCTCTTCCCATCAACTTTTCCAGTAGAAAGATGGATAGCTTCGTTTAATTCTTCATCTTTCATCAGAGTAGGATTTTCTCTGGAATTACTTTTTATAGACAATTTTTGATAAGCAATATATTTAGATAAATCTACTTCGTACCTTTGCTGATTTTTTCGTCTCATCACTCTGATTTATTGTCGCTATTCATCAGTGCTATCGTCATTGAGAAAACAGTATTCATATAGATATGGATATCGATTAATTAACTTAGTCTAACTTCTGATCTTCAATTTTTGTATCTGACTGAACTTCTTTAATAAACATCTGAGCCAAAGGTTGTAAGGCAAGATATTTTTCAGTTTCAGTAAAACTTTGAATTAAAGTGCGTATATGTTTAGATGTCCAACAAAGAGGTAGGCGATTTGGAGTCACCTGAAACAGATTTATTAATTCTGGAATTGATTTTTACAGTGGTTTTGTAACCAACGATTAATTAATATGTAACAACTTCTGTTGATAATATCATGAAATTCTTCTTCATCAGGATCGGTATCAATAATTGCTTCTATTGCCTGCCAAATTTCAGGGATAAAGTATCCAGAAGCATCAATAAATAGAGTTCTAAAATTATCAATTGATCGCTCTGGCTCTTGATGGCAAGCCAAATGTTGTAAATGATGGTAAAGTAACTGTTCTTGTTGGGTGAATTTATGATTATTAGTAGTCGATCAATCATTGAAATTATAATTTCACATTTTCAAAACACCCTCTGAAATTAATAAGAAGTTAATTTCAAGATTTTTTTAATAAACTTAATTTTTGTGCGCACCGATTATTATATTTAATTCAATAAATCTGAATACTATACTAACTTTTAGATTTGGATATTCATTAGAGTAGTTAAACTGAAGTTTTTAAAATTATAGTAGTAAAATTAACTACTATGAAGTATGGTAGATCCCGTATTTACTCGTAAATATGCACTATGACCTAGAGATGAAACACACTATACAGAGGAAACTTGATAAAATCTGGATTGCACCCTTACTTTAAATTCTACTCTAGAGTCCATTAACTTTATGTAAAGATTTGGTGAAGAAGTGGATAATTTGACAGATTATGTGGAGCAAAAATCCACTGAGATTTACTAAAAATCAAGGCATTTTATCAAATATTAATACGGATATTTAATAATTAAATAATCACTAATCACCTAATTTTGCACTCTGAACATCAGATATTTGTCGCCAAGTTGAGCAAAAGTCATCAATAGATAATTAGTAATTAAATAATCACTACTAATATCATGTCTAGATAATTACCCATAGTTCTTAGTAGGTTGGGTTGAGTCAGCCTTAGCGAAGCTTATCTGTAGGATAAACCAAACCTACCCAATCCCTATGAGCATTCTAGGTGACTTGATATAACCTAAATTTTGCACTCTGAATATAAGATATTTGTCGTAAAATTAAGCAAAAATACTAAAAAGATACTAGCGATCGCCAGACTTAGTATGACTACTTCTGCCGAGGGTTGATGATAGGTATTCCCACCTCTCCTATAATTACGGGCAGGCAAGATGCCCACCCCACAATCAAAATTTAGAAATCCCTATATCTTAGAGATTGTTTGTAAAACTGAGATTAAATTCTTGTGTAGGCAGGGCCATTGGGTCGAGTTCTCCTCGTCATCACCATAATTTTACCTATCCGCCGCCGGCCATCATAATTCAAAACTCTAGCGATCTTAATATTTACTTGACAAACAGTCTCTTAAATTTCAACTGCTCCTAAATCTTTTAGAGTTGTTTTTTTGAGCAGGAGTCATACCTCTAACATTTGTGATATTTAAGCCATAATAAAGTTTATCAGTTCTGAAAGTTTTCCAACATTCATCAGCCTTAATATCCCAAAGCTTAATTTCTTGATCGTAGCTACTACTAATTAATGTCTGACCATCTTGACTAAATTGAACCAACCAAATTGGACTCGTATGACCAGAAAAAATTGTTAGACATTGAGCCTGACTAACATCCCACAATTGTACTTGAGTATCCTCACTTGTACTAACTAATAGTTGACCATCAGGGCTAAAACTGACATGATGAAAAGTCAAGCCATAATTTGGCCAAGTATTCAGACACTCACCTGTATTTATATCCCATAATTTGACCGTCTGGTCATTACTACCGCTAGCTAGAGTTCGTTGATCTGGACTAAACATCAAAGTTTGAATTCGCTCAGTATGTCCTGATAATATATGCAAGCATTGGCCTATACTTACATCCCAAATTCTGATGGTTTGGTCACTACTACCACTAACTAGCATCTGACCATCGGCGCTAAAAACAATTGACTCTACCCACCGATTATGACCTACAAGGCTATGGATACATTCCCCAGTACTTATATTCCAGAGTTTAATAATTTGGTCGTCACTAGCACTTCCAAGAATTTGATTATCTGGGCTAAAAGCGATCGCTTCTACTCTCCCGCTATGGCCAGACAAGGTTTTGAGATATTCCCCAGTTTGTACATCCCATAATATTACAGTTTGATCATAGCTACCATTAGCCAGCAAATTACCATCATAGTTAAAAGCTACTGACTGCACCCAATCCTGATGACCTTGTAAAGTCCTCCAACATCGACTACTATTAATATCCCACAATCTCACTAGATGATCGTCACTACCAGTAACTAATATCTGAGTTTCCCCATTTACAGTAAAACAGCAGACTTGATTGCGATCGCCTCGTAAAGTTCTTAACCTTTGGCCTTTAGCAATATCCCATAACTGTACCATTTTACCAGCACTACCAGTAGCTAAAATTTGACTATCGGGACTAAAAGCAATGGACTAAACCTAATTTTCAAACCCCCTCAAGGTTTTTGCAAATGCACCTGTGTCAATTTGCCAGCTCTCCACAGTTTGGTCATCACTGCTAGTAGCAAGCATTTTACCATTGGGGCTAAAAGCAATTGTCCAAACTGAATCTGTATGCCCTTGTAAAACTCCTAAACACTCACCCGTATTAATATCCCAAAGTTTAATAGCTTGGTCATCACTGCTACAAGCGATCGCCTTGTAAAAATTTTCATATTCAAAAAAACCCACTCCTAATAAACATTCAGTTTCTCTAGTAAAAGTTTGTAGACATTTTCCTATATTTACATCCCATAATTTGGCAGTTTGATCTTCACTCCAACTTGCTAAAATTTCACCATCAGGACTAAAAATAACAACTTTTACTGGTAATTCGTTCTCCCATAAAACTCTTACACATTGCCCAGAAAATATATTCCATAATCGGATGGTTTTGTCATTACTACTACTTGCCAAAAAATTACCATTAGGACTAAAACAAATACTATTAATTTGATCCAGATGCCCTAAAAGTATATTGACACATTCTCCACTACTTACATTCCATAATTTAATTTTTCCATCGTCACCACCGCTAACTAAATTTGGGTGGTGGTACATAGTAATGGTAAAGGCTAGGGATGAGATGATTTTTTTACGACCTATTCTCAAAAACTCAAGGATATTTGGAGGAATCGAGATTTAGGTGAATACAGAGTTTTACTCCTAACCATTACTATGCAGGACTACCGGTAAAGCTACTCCGGGAGATACTTGTAGCCGCCATTCATTCATAGCATTCTTTTTTCAAATTGGTATAACTAGGAAATTCCGAAAAATTTATTAAATAAAAACATATATTCTTACTAATAAAATGACCACAATAACTAATATAGCAGTTCTCATATTGGTGAGGTACAAAAATCTACTGCTTTAGTAGTCAGTAGTCAGTAGGAATCTATTGGAGACAGGCTCCGATGATGTAGGCACTCCGAGTCAAATCAAAATATTTATTCTCAAGCAACGCCAGATACAGCACTGCTAATGTACCGACAGAGTCCGAGAAACGCTATAAATAGACCTAATAATTTGAGCTGCATCAGCAGTAGTTTCTATACAGAAAACGGATAAAAAATCGAATATTGATATAAAATTAGACTACTTGTAGGATTAAATACTATAGGTCAACTCGCTTCGCTCTAAGGCAGAAGTTATAAAGTAACTATGCTAAAGGTTTATAGTTGGTCAGGAACTTGAACTCCTAGGGAACCCTTTTCGTTGTAAAGGACGGAGCTTCTATCCACAAGGAGAAAGGGATAAAGGAAAACCCTTGAGAACCCCCTGCCTTCCGAAGGCTTCTGCCTGCGGTCAAATTAAAGTTAAAAAGCTGAATATGGTTAATTAACTATTTTTGCAGAACGATATAAGAAAATATGAATCAGTTAAAATTTATAGGTAAAGTATATCTAATAGGGGCAGGACCTGGAGATCCAGGATTATTGACACTTAAAGGTAAAGTACTCTTAGAACAAGCAGATGTTGTCATTTACGATGCTCTAGTTAGCGCTGCAATTCTGGAAATGATTAACCCCAATGCAGAAAAAATCAACGCAGGCAAGCGTCGAGGTCGCCACTCCCTAGCGCAAGCAAAAACAACTGAACTGTTAATTCAAAAAGCGAAAACTCATGCTGTGGTAGCACGTTTGAAGGGAGGCGATCCCTTTGTATTTGGCCGAGGTGGAGAAGAGATGGAAGACTTAATAAAAGCTGGAGTACCTGTAGAGGTTGTTCCAGGCATTACTTCTGGTATCGCTGCACCAGCTTATGCGGGCATTCCCCTTACTCACAGAAATTTTAGTTCCTCAGTTACCTTGGTAACAGGTCATGAAGCAGCAGGGAAATATGGACCAAAAGTCAATTGGGAAGCGATCGCTCAAGGGTCAGAAACAATAGTAATTTACATGGGAATTCATAACTTACATCATATTATCAAAGAACTGAACCAGGCTGGATGTTCCCTGGAAACTCCCATCGCTTTAATTCAGTGGGGAACTCGTCCAGAACAGAAAAAATTAATTGGTACTCTCAACACAATTGTAGAACAAATTGAAATAAGTGGCTTTGAAGCACCAGCTATTGCAGTTATTGGCGAAGTGGTTAATTTGCATCAAAAATTGAGTAGAGGCCTACTTGATCTTAGCTGATACAAAAAAGTATAAGTGAGTAGGTGGAGCGATTATAGCAACTGTTCCCTGATATTGCTACGCAGAAGTTAAAAGTCAAAAGTCACTCATGCAAAAATATTATTTGGTAAAGCTTTGACCATTTTGTTACTGTTGGGTTATTTCCGCTGTGCTGCCCTATTATATATAATTGGCCAAGCCGAAAAACAAAGGATGTTGAACTTTAGCTATCGCTGCTCCAATCAAGGGATCTGTTTGGGAAAGGTTAGCAGGACTTTAGCAAATTTTCAGCCCAAACACAGATTATTGCTTTCTCAAATTTTATGTCCTAAACTTAATGCGTAGTGCTATATTATTCCCAACTGCCTACTTTCCTGATTTTTGGCATGAACGGATAATATTTTAATTAATTTTTCATGGGGAAGGAAAACCCTAGGGTTTTATGAACAGGGTGTCTACTGTAAGTTCTCAACTTATAGGAGTTAAAGTGTATTACAGCCAGCAATTATCAAACAAAACAGCACCGACTATCAGTTCAAAAGTCGGAAGTAGGAACATCATCTCCACTAAGAGTTATGCACCCTTATCGGAAGTAGTGCAAAGAGCCCAACAACAGCCAAACAGTTTAAGTAGTGACGAATGGCAGCAGCTAGATAATGCGATCGGTACTAGGGCAGTCCAAGGTTTATTAGCTGGAAGGCCAGAGTCATGGAAGCCAGAATTTAAGAGCATATCTGAGCAACTCAACTCAAGCAGTAAGCCAGAAAACCACGCAGCACAAGCAAAAAAAACCGAATTGAAAATGTTTGGTTCCCAAGGGCCAGAAGCCAAACAAGGAGAAGGTAAAACAGCAATTGCACTTAACAATACAAATACAAAATGTGTGCAAAGAACAAGGGATAAGATTCCCGACAATTTTAAAGTAGGTTCTGAGTTGTCCAAATGGATTGAATACTACAATAACTACATAGGAGCTCCTGAAAATGATTACGGAAAACAGATATTCCTGCTCGGAAAGATATCGACAGAGATCGCCAATCGTGAAAAAAATATAACCAGGCCAATCAGAAGGCGAACTCAGAGTCAGAGGGGCGAAGAAACTTCAAAGATAAAAACAACACTAGATCAACTCAAAAATGAAATATCTCAGAAAGATAAGGTAGCTAGAAAAGAAGCCAAAGATAAAGCAGAGGCAGAACACAAAGAAGACATAAAAATCTTAGTAGAGATTGTTGAACAAGGATCAAAAAGCAAGGATATACGCTTGAAAAATTCATGCGAATGGATTAAGACAGGAAGGGCAAAACTCTATGCTTTGACTCCTACAGGTGACTCTTATGCAAGAACAAAAGAGAAAAAAAAAGATCCTGATCAATATGAAGCTTTTTTCCCTGATATGCAAATGTTCCCTGATGAGGATATATATAATACTAATCCTCCTGCATTGTACGTAGAAGATGATTTGTCCAATAATCTAAATGTGTGTTTTGATAAGAGAACAAATCTAGGCCTTCAGGCTGGTAAAAATATCGAGATTGTCAATCCCAGGAAGTCTGATTCAGCAAAAATTCATGAAATCCTAAGACATGAAATGCAACACCTTGTTGACGAAAAGTTCTTAGATTATTTCCCGCTGCTCGAACCGCTTGTAAAAGATACCAAAAATATGCTCGGTAAAGCCAAATTAAAGAAAGAAATCAAGGATATAACGGCTTTAGCCAGTTATATATCAGAATACCAAGCTTATTATTATCAAGGTTCCTATCATTATGACGCTGGGAAGAAAAAAGGAGAAGAGCGTGAGTCTTATAATCAATATGATGACAATAAGAAAGAGAAAATGAGATATGAAGGTATTGATACTGATTTTGAGTTTACAGATAGACAGTATTATATTAGTAAGCGTATTTACTCCGCCTATCCTGATGTAAAGACTGCACTAAAAGATAACCCAGTTTTAGCAAATGGTAGGAAATTTCGGGAAGTAGTGCAAGATTATCACCTGCTCAAGACTGATTCTATCAATAAATTCAATTCAATCCGTGTTGACGATTTTTATGAAGCTCTTAATCGGATAGGTAAAAAAAACAAAGACGGAACTATATTAGAACCGGAAACGAATGAAAAGGAACAGAAAGTGAAATATTTAATTGGCAAAATTGATAAACTTAAGGAATATGAGGCTCTAGATATTTTATCTAAAGGTCTAATGTGGGAGAAAATCCATGATCATTTAGGAGGAGAAGCTCTAGAAAAAGTAATAGAGAAACTCCGTAGTGCAGGAATTTCATTACGGCTATGATCTCACAATCATTAGTACTACTGTCAGGCTTGTACATATAAATTGTTGATGAAGCGAGTAAGAACGCGATCGCCTAATAATAGTGCTAGCAGTAGGTAGGGTGAAGCGCCAGCGCCACCCTACAATTTCTTTGGGGCGTTGCACAGTGGCGAATGATTATTTCCCTGAACAGGCTATTTTTGGGCATTTCCTTTGCTGAAAATCAGGACAATTCATCAGCAGATTCCATAACATCATTTTCTATTGTGAAACGCCCAACAATTTCTTTGGAATATGGCAGGCAATTAATACCAAATCTAGTTATGACGCATGTACTTTTTCCCGTGCGTGTCCTCTATAACCGAATCAGATTCACTTCAGATCAATGTTGGGTTCCCCTTATATCATGTTCGGATAATTAGTTCTAATCAAATTTGCTTCCTATAATCAATGTTTTTTTATTTTCTCCCCCCAACCCCCTTTGAAAGGGGGGATCAGGGAAACTATTTTCTTTGCTTCGGCGATTATTTATTTATAATTATTCAACCGAACATGATATTACGGGATCTTGCTACCTTCCAATGGCTCAACCTAGACAATTTAAGGTTTAGAGCTGCTAATATAGCGCTACGCAAATACCTTAGGACATCCCTATATTGCCTCTTGCCTTTCAACCCATATTTTTGTCCTAACCAAAGAACGTACTGCTATATCCAAAGACTGACGCTGGCTCTGCTCTTGATGCTCGCTCTCCCTAAGAGCGTGGGGCTTACTGCCAGTTTGTTAAATTCTGAAATACACTAATAGATATGTGGTGAATCTGGACAAAAGTCATCAGTCTCAATCATAATTACAATTTGAAAATAAATGAAGAAAGACACAGGAAAAAAAAATAAGAACCATTATCCATCACGATGCAACTCAAAAACTAATAGCCAGAACTCCAAAATGATTTTTGGTCAAAAATTGCTCTGGAAAATTTTGGCGACTGGAATAATTGCTCAAGGCGCATTATTCGGGACTCCAGCTTGGGCAAATAACACCCAACAGTATCTCAGCTATAGTCAGTTATTAGAGAAAATCAAGGCGGGAGAAGTTACAGAAATAGATGCCTACCCCTCTCAAGGAATAGCAAAAGTGAGTCTGAAAGGGCAAAAAAGTAATGAGCTGATGTATGCAGTCAATATATTTGAGTACAACCCAGAATTAATGGACCAAATTCGGGATCAAAAAATTGACTTTGAGGTGAAGCGTTCCCCTAACAATAGTGCTGCCATAGGTATTCTATTCAATATCCTGATCATCTTTATCGTCATCATCGTATTGCTGACAATTATACGCCGTTCTGGCCAGTCACAGGGCAATGCTTTAAACTTTGGTAAGTCTAGAGCCCGCTTTCAGATGGAAGCCAAAACAGGAGTATTGTTCGATGATGTTGCAGGTATTGAAGAAGCCAAGGAGGAACTTCAGGAAATTGTCAGTTTCTTGAAAAAGCCAGAAAAGTTTACAGCTATTGGGGCAAAAATTCCCAAAGGTGTACTTTTAGTCGGACCTCCAGGAACAGGAAAAACTCTACTGGCAAAAGCGATCGCTGGTGAAGCCGGAGTTCCTTTTTTCAGTATCTCAGGCTCAGAATTTGTGGAAATGTTTGTGGGTGTGGGAGCATCTCGTGTCCGAGACTTGTTTCACAAGGCGAAAGAAAATGCTCCTTGCATCATATTTATAGATGAAATAGATGCAGTAGGTAGACAAAGAGGAGCCGGTATTGGTGGGGGTAATGATGAGCGGGAACAAACCCTGAATCAACTACTGACAGAAATGGATGGGTTTGAGGGGAATACAGGTATCATTATCATTGCTGCGACTAACCGCCCTGATGTTTTAGATGCGGCATTATTACGCCCTGGTAGGTTTGATAGACAAGTGACTGTAGACTTACCCGCTTATCAAGGGCGTCTGGGAATTTTAGAAGTTCATGCTCGGAATAAGAAATTAACTCCTGATGTTTCCTTAGAGGCGATCGCCAGACGGACACCAGGTTTTTCTGGAGCAGATTTAGCGAATATGCTCAATGAAGCAGCAATTCTGACTGCCAGACGACGCAAAGAAGCAATCACACTCTCAGAAATTGATGATGCTATTGATCGAGTCACCATAGGTTTAAGCCTGACTCCACTATTAGATAGTAAGAAAAAACGGTTAATTGCTTATCATGAACTAGGGCACGCATTGTTAATAACTCTGCTCAAAAATTCTGACCCTCTGAATAAAGTTAGTATTATTCCTCGTTCAGGCGGAGTAGGTGGTTTTGCCCAACCGATTTTGGATGAGGGGATGGTTGACAGTGGATTATTTACCAGAGCTTGGTTAATGGACCGGATTACCATTTCTCTCGGTGGGCGTGCTGCAGAGGAAGAAATTTTTGGAGCAGCGGAAGTGACAGTAGGAGCAGCTAACGATATTAGGAATGTCGCAAATCTAGCTCGTGAGATGGTGACTCGCTACGGAATGTCAGATTTAGGACCTGTGGCTCTAGAGAATCCAACTGGAGAAGTTTTTTTAGGTCGAGGTTGGCAGGCGCAGTCAGAATATTCTGAGGAAGTTGCGACAAAAATTGACCATCAAGTCAGAGCAATGGCTGTTCATTGTTATCAAGAAGCCCGCCGAATCATTAGAGAAAATCGTCTTGTGATGGATATCTTGGTAGATATATTGATAGAAAAGGAGACTATTGAGGGTGATGAGTTCCGGAAAATAGTTTCGGAATATACAGCATTACCTGAGAAACAAATGGTTTCTATTAATTTGGATAAGAAAAGCTGAGTTTTGGTCTAGATTTTGAGTCATAGCTAATTATTGACCTACTCCCGACGGTGGGCTATTGCTACACCGCGGGATTCTTCAGGGGAATTCTCAAACTAAGTTTTTGATTGAGAGGTTGTGGTATTCTTGGATTGAGAGAAAAGAACATCAAATAATTTATTGGATAGTTTCTTTTGCATTTACATTGCTCTCAACTCCGAATGTGGTGATTACGAAAGCACTTTGCCAAAAACTAAACAGCCGTTGCAGGAACTCTTCAAAATAGTATTATCGTATATATTCTTTCAGAGGTATGATTAATGACTAATCCATCTATTAGCGGATTGTACGAAATTGCTATTGGTATCACAGCAGAAGACGAAAACAATTTAATCAACTATTGGGAAAAGTTTGGTTTTACAGTTAACCTCTCTGGAAACCTTGATACAGAAAGAGTTAAAAATTTGTATGGAATTGATTCTAATTTACGTTCTCTGCGTCTTCATAATAAAGTCACAGATAGAAGTTTACTGCGTCTGATGATTTGGGATCACCCTGTGAATAAAGGATTAGAATTAAGTCCTTTAAAAGTGGTAGGAAGTCGTTGGGGAACTTCCTTATCTTTAGATGTTTTTAATGTTGCTAATCATACTGAAGACGGGAAAGATTCGGGACTTCCTATCTATTATGTTCCTCCGCAACGCAATTTAATTAATCGTCCTGAAAACTTCCAACCTTTTGATCATGCTAACCCTTGTGTTCACGAAATGGTTTTAATTCAACCATTAACCCGACAAGTAATATTTCAGCGTCATGATTGATTATACTCGGCCTAACTCTGGTATTGTTAACCCAGATTCTCATTTTAAAGCATCAGAATTTGTTCATGCTGGACTCATTGTTGACTGTGAGGATGAAGCATTAGATTTTTATGATCAAGTCTTAGGATTAATACGAGTTGTTGATAATTTTGAAAGTAGATATAATCTCGCTTCTCGTAATATTCTAGAGGTTAAAAAAGACGAGCCAGATGAAAGAATGTTTAATTATTACTTTATTGCTCCTGGTTATTCCTTGAGCCATAAAAATCAAGTTCAGTCAGGTAACTTTGAAGTTCTACGCTTTGAAGGAAATATCGAGAACAAGCATAGTTATTCTCGCCCTGGTTGTTTAGGGACATCTTTGTATACCTTACAAGTTATTGATATTGGCTCATCTCATCAAAAAGTTAGTAATAGTGAGACAACAAAAGTAACAAAAATCATAGTCAATGAGTTTGGTGAAAATAGTTTTTCTTTTGTTGCTCCTGATGGTTATTTTTGGACGTTATTAGAAAATTAAAGTCCATAATTGGGATTCTACCCATCAGCAGCAAGTTGCTGAGAGACAGCGCAACGAATTCCGCCAGTTCCTATAGCAATAATATGGATTTTCAAGAGCAAAACTGGAAAAACTTTACCGATCAACATTTGCATGATTGGCATGGTATCTGGACAAGATATACCCCAACAGGAGATGTACAAGAATCTTTTCGTAGTCTGAGACGCTTTCAGGGTAGTTCAGGAAAAACAGAAATCTATCACTTGAATCAATATATTTATAGTTAGAGTCGACGCCCGATATTATTCGGGGCGCCTCTCCTTCAGAACCCCCTGTGAGATTTTCACCTCATCACGGCTCCTAGTTAGTCTGAGTTTTCACTCTGCTCATGTGTTCATAATGATGACATTGGCTGTGGAGTGCCTCTAGGTTTCCCGGCTTCCAATTACTATGGTTGCCATCCTTATGGTGTAGTTCTACCTTAT
>JAJEAQ010000074.1 GCA_022822685.1 Trichodesmium sp. jk18x7bins.61 | reverse complement strand
CTGAATGGGTTTACCCCAGACAGACTAGAGGCATCTTTGGCTATGCCATTAAGGGTAAAATTTGTCGGACTAAAATCACGTCAAATTTGAGACCCTTAAGAATCCGTGTGGATTTATTCTGCGGAGTGTCAATAATTTCATTCAACTCTTGGTTAAGCAAAAATTTTTCTGGGAAGTCTGATTTTACTATCGCTGGTATTGCAACTGGCACCCTTGGTTTAATGGGATTAGGTGCTGTTTATGCTAGTCGTCATCTGATTCGTAAAGCTAAAGTCAATGAAGAAACTATTTTTCAACAACATCCAGAAGCGCCTGGTGGCAACCTTGATTTAGTGGAAGATAATGTTAGCAATCCAGAATCAGAAGTTGTGGCAGCTCACACTGAAAAAGAAATTTCTCTCGTAAAATAGTTTTTTTGGACTTCCAGTAACTCAAAACTGGTAGTTTTTTAGATCAAATTGGGAAAATACAACGACCCCATCTCAACTGACGGATGGGTTTTTTGGGTTCCCCATGATTAACATTAATATGATGTGCGGTTGAATACTTATAGAACCCACTTGGTATCTTTGTAGTTTTGAGCAGGGGCTAGGAGTTGGGAGTTGGGAGTTGGGAGTTGGCCAGATGCTCCCCAGAGAAAATACTGTCAAATAGAATTTGAGGCCGGATTTGGTCTGCAGGGCAAATACTTCCCAGACTGGCCAATGGTCATGATGATAGAGTTCAAACGGGTTCTATGTTGATAGAGATCTAAACGCATCAATTAATATAGAACCAATTTGGTATCTTTTTCAATAAAAATTAACCTTTTCAGTAGCTAGTATATCGAGCAATTCCAGGCGAGGATTAAGTGTTTGGTTCGCATTTATTTCCATGATGATGAAAACAAGAAACTGTAAGGCTTATGGTTAGGTAAGGAGAACCCAAATGGGTTCTATAAATAATGGCTCAAGAAGATGGTGTGCTTTTTGTTTGATGAGGGAGAGCAGTGGATACTTTGCTTTAGGTCTCCCCTTTCAAAGGCAGGGTCTATTTTATTGTCATCAGATAAAAATTGTCTATCTTGAAATTTCGTACGTCCTGCCAAAATTACTTAACGTAAAATATAGGGTTGTAAATATTCTCTCGCAACAATGAATTAGCCCTGCCCTTACGAAGGGGCTCTGGGGGATGTATAAAAGCCAAACCTGAATAGAATTAGATGATAAAGCCTGAACAATTTTTTTTCCATCTGAGTCATTTGCTCCAAATATTGTTACTATTTGATAGGGATGACCAGAACTAAGAAAAATAGATCTAATCATCACAAAATCAGGAATTTCTAACTGACCCCCAACCAGAGGATTACTTACGCCTTTTCTTCCTCTCTGGAAACGAAATTAGGCGGTCGTTAAACTGCGAATAATGGAAAAATTAGTCGCAGCACTTACCTGCCGAATCGGGCTAAAGTCTTGAGTTCACTAATCTCAATCACAGATTATAGATGGAGTATGAAGTGCGTAGCTTATCGTGGCGTACGAACGCGAGTCATAAGAAATGTCAGATCCCTTAACCTGAGGAAAATACAACCAACAAAAAAACTTGATGATAGCTGTGTAAAAAAAAGGTTCTGTCTCCAGCTATAGGCTTTTACCGTACGTAGGGACGTTCCATGGAACGTCCCCACATCAGACCTTACCCCACTCCCGCTTACCCCACCGTGCATCAAAGATTATAGGTGGGGAATGCGCGGAGGATTCTGTTCAAAGTTATTGTGTTTTAGAACCTGTCTGGGTAGAAAGCCAATATAATTTTTCACTAGTACTTTCTTATGGTAGGCTTTTTGTAGATGTATTCCCCTACACATTTCATAGCTTAATCGCAGGTATTAGAATGAATTATGGGGAAGATAGGAGAAATATTATCATTAAATCAACCATGACAACTGCTACTGCATCTTTTCCAATTAACATAAACAGCTACAAACCCCTTTATCTAAACCCATATAACTCTTCTACCCTCACAAAGGAACAAAAAGAAACACTAACAGCAAATATTCAACTTTGTCGCGATGCCATTGTATTCTTCACAGCCACTGGTGCTGCTCGGGGAGTCGGAGGTCATACTGGTGGCCCCTATGATACAGTACCTGAAGTTATGATTCTAGACGCCTTCTTCCGAGGCGCAGCAGAAAAATTTGTACCGATTTTCTTTGATGAAGCTGGACACCGGGTTGCTACCCAGTATCTGATGGCAGCTCTACAAGGAGAACTTTCTGTGGAACGTCTGATGAATTATCGAGCTGCTCATTCTGAGCTACCAGGACATCCAGAACTTGGACTGACTCCAGGGGTGAAATTTAGTTCTGGGAGATTGGGGCATATGTGGCCTTACATCAATGGTGTAGCTCTAGCAAATCCCAATAAAGTAGTATTTTGCCTAGGCTCTGATGGTTCCCAACAAGAAGGTAATGATGCTGAAGCAGCCAGGATGGCAGTAGCACAAAGTCTCAACGTTAAACTACTGATTGATGATAATGATGTCACGATCGCAGGTCATCCTTCCAGTTATCTCAAAGGTTATGACGTCAAGAAAACTCTAGCTGGTCATGGATTAACTGTACTCGAAGGAGATGGAGAAGATTTAGACGATTTGTACAAACGGATGTGTGAGGCAGTTAGCACAGAAGGTCCGATCGCTGTTATCAATAAGCGAAAAATGTGTGTAGGAATTGAAGGCTTAGAAGGTTCAATCCATGGGCATGATGTGATTCCTTTAAAATTAGCGATCGAGTATCTCAAAACCAAAGGCAGAACTGCAGCAGTTAACTATCTCGAAAGTATTGAAAAACCCAAACAAAACTACACCTATCTGGGTGTAAGTGATAAATTAGGTTCTAATCGCAACGTCTTCGGTGATACGGTGATATCCATGCTCGATGGTATGAGCGAAGCAGATCGCAGCAAGCACTTATTTGTTGACAGCGACTTAGAAGGATCTTGTGGACTCAAACAAATTCGTACAGCTTGCCCAGAGAGATTTATCAGTGGTGGCATCATGGAACGTGGCAACTTTTCTGCTGCTGCTGGTTTTGGCATGGAAGCAGGTAAGCAAGGCATCTTTGCCACCTTCAGCGCTTTCCTAGAAATGTGCATCTCGGAAATTACAATGGCGCGGTTAAACAAATCTAATGTTTTGTGTCACTTCTCCCACGCTGGCATAGATGACATGGCAGACAATACTTGTCACTTTGGCTTGAACAATATGTTTGCTGATAACGGCCTTGATGATGGCTACGAAACTCGCCTTTATTTCCCTGCTGATGCAAATCAAATGAAAGCTTGTGTGGAAGCAGTATTTAATCAATCCGGAATGCGATTTATCTTCTCCACTCGTTCTAAAGTGCCACAGATTCTTAATACAAATGGTAGGGAATTTTTTGGCGAAGGTTACAAATTTATTCCTGGTAAAGATGAAGTGATACGGGAAGGTACTGCGGGTTATATCGTCAGCTTTGGTGATGCTTTGTACCGCTCCCTTGATGCAGTGGAACGTCTCAAACAGGAAGGAATAGATGTTGGTTTGATTAACAAGCCTACTCTAAATGTAATTGATGAGGAAATGTTACAGAAAGTAGGGGCTGCTCC
>JAJEAQ010000535.1 GCA_022822685.1 Trichodesmium sp. jk18x7bins.61 | reverse complement strand
GTTGACATCACTACCGAGAGCCCTTGCTCTAAGAAACCTACAATAATCTGATTATCAGATATTATTTCTAGTATATTCCTAAAATTTATTAAAGATAGCTTCTATCTCAACATATCTTTGTGTTTTGATGCCGAGCAGGTGTTTGAAGATAATGCCAAGGGTAATCCCTGCATTCACTCTTTGATCCATAGTGGGTTGAGATCACCTGTTTTCCAGCGTTATCAAAAACTTTCGGCACCTCGCCACATGAAAGGGGACTTATACAAACTGACTTTCACTGGTTACGGCGTGATAAATCAAAGCTAACAATAGCTTTGGAGTTTTCTTTAGTAAGCTGTATTTCTCTTGCCTCTACTGGTACAGATGTATCTTCTATTTTGAAACAGGTATACCAGCCATCTGCTTCACATAAAACTTTTTTAAACTCAGCAATAGTTTTGACATCCTCTCCGACTCGTCTTCAAAACCGGACGCCCAGGAATGCATCCTGTCAAACTTGCGAGTACATTTTTTTGTATTCAGGAAATAGTTTTTTTGTCTGCTTTACATCGGATAATTGTACTATTTTCCATTCCACATAGCTACCTCCGCCTGTTTCGATACCTGTCTCCTTTCTTTCAGAACTTACGCCAAAGCACTATATATAGTAAGTTAAAACTAGAGCGCAACAGTATGTATAGCGTTTACAACCGAAAAATGTGTAAGTCCTGTCTTTATTATCGGATTTTCAAAATCGTCTTTTTTTTCTCCCATCTCTTGTCTGAATCATTTATTCAGCAATATTTTGTAAATGCTATATATTGGTGCTACTGCCAAATTTAACAGACAAGCATTAATGGGAGCGCGAGTTGCTTCAACTGTTCTCTCAATCTGTAGTTATATTGCTCAATAGCCATCGAAGCAGAAATTAGCAATAATGACTTCTTGGTTTTTATTTGGTTTCAGCTTATACTTGTATATTAGTTGCACAGTAGCTTAGGCTTCTAGCCTGAGTAGTCTTGACCTGATTCTACATCTGCTATGATAACTCTGCACCTGATTTTTTTTCAACGGGAATGTGAGTCTTTGAGTGCTGAAAAAGTATATTCATCATTAGGATGTACCCATTAAATCAGGCTGGCTTTCATCCCTAGATTTTTTTGGCAGGAGAACGCGGGGCTTCCCAGCAGGCCAGTTAAATTTTGTTTATAAAATAATATCTTTTTCCCAAGTATGATTACCTCTCCCCCACTAATTTATTGCCCAAATTTTAATTGTCCTCGTCCAGCCAATCTGTGGGGTCGCCAGGAGTGTGAAGCTTGCCAAACTCGCTTAATCTATCGCTATTTGTGGGCGATTGATGTAGGGATTGAGATTCCTGTGGGGGAATTACTGGGCGATCGCTACTATGTTATGGCTCCACAAGTCTGGTTAGATACTAAACCTAGTCAACTTCCCTTTATGTATGAGAAGTTGCCAGAGTATATTTGGCCTTATCTATATCTATATCCCTATCGGCTCCATGTGCCAGAAGTATATGGTTTTTATCAATATGGAGAAGAAGCTTATCCTACAGATATTCTGTTATTAGACAATGTTCCTCTAGACTCTCAACATAATTTGTATCCCGCTCTTGTAGAAGCTTGGCCGACGGCTACTCCTGTACGTCAAGTTTATTGGTTGTGGCAAATGATGCAGTTATGGAAACCTTTGTCAGAAAAACGCGTGGCTTTTAGTCTCTTGACAAATAGTCTACGAGTCCACGATTGGCGGTTGCGATTGTTAGAGTTGGACTTACAGACTGGTAAGACTAAACTGAGGGATATAAATAATTTTTGGTCTAATCTGATTCCTACTGCTCATCCTCATATCCAAGAGCCATTGCAAGAGATTTGTCAAATGATTGGTGATCTTGGGGAATCTCTAGAGGCGATCGCCCCAAAATTGAATCAACTTTTATTGGAACAAGCTGCCCAATTACCATTAAGTGTGGGAATCGTTGGAGCTACAGATACTGGGCCAGTACGTCTTCATAATGAGGATTGTTGTTATCCTACAGAACAAGATTTAGTTAGTAATCAACTCGTACCTCATTTAGCAATGATTTGTGATGGGGTAGGTGGCCATGATGGCGGAGAAGTAGCTAGTCAACTAGCAGTACAGTCTATAAAAAAATTAGTTCAGAATCTCTTGACAGAGGTAGGCCAACAACAGGAGTTAACACTGCCAAATCTGGTAATCAAACAACTTGAGGAAATTATTCGGGTAGTTAATAATATGATTACTACTGAGAATGATGAGCAGGGAAGGGAGTCTCGACAGCGCATGGGTACAACATTAGTAATGGCACTACAGTTACCCCAACAGGTTAAACCTGCCCCAGAATCCAACCCGAATAATGCCCATGAGTTGTATATTGCTAATGTGGGGGATAGTCGTGCCTATTGGCTAACTAGAAATAGCTGTCATTTGTTGACTGTAGATGATGATGTAGCCTCTAGGGAAGTTTGTTTGGGTAACAGTCTTTATGGGCAGGCATTACAGCGTCGTGATGCAGGAGCTCTGATTCAGGCTCTTGGTACAAAAGATGGGGAGTTTATTCGTCCTACTATTCAAAGATTTTTGATTGAAGAAGAGGGTTTATTACTTTTATGCTCGGACGGTCTAAGTGATAATGATTGGGTTGAGAATTCTTGGAATCAGTATACTACAAAAATTTTCCGGGGAGAGCTTTCTCTCAAGCAAGCAGTTGAGTCTCTGATTGAATTGGCTAATCAGAAAAATGGTCACGATAATACTTCAGTTGTGCTTGCTCACTATCGTCTTTCTCCAGAACAGTTGGTTTTATCGAATACTCCCACAGCGCCACCTCCAATTAAAGAAGTGTTGATGCCAGAGTTATCTGAGGCCTCTAAAGAACTTCTTTATGGTGATCATGAAGAAATGTTAGAATCTGAGCCTGAAGTAGAAGTCGAGTCTGAGTTAGAAACTGTCCCAGATTCTCTAGGGCTAAAACCATGGATGTTTATGATTGGTTTGTTGTTGATACTTTTGGTAGGGGCAATTGTAGCTGTGTGGAGGAATTGGGGAAATTTTAACCCTAGTCCTGATAATAATCCTACACATTGGGAAAGTCCAATGATACCTGACTCTTCAGAATCTTCAGTTACTCCTGATCCTTAATTTCAAATAGACTTGATTTCGACAACCACTTCCTATGAGGGTAGTCTTCAGATTAACCCTTTCTCATACATCATCATTTTAGCTGTGTTAGCTATGGTATATAGTCAGGCTTGAGATTCCTAGCTCGGAGATGTCTAAGGAAGTTATGAGTCTCTTGAGCGCACTAATCTAAATATTAGAAAAATTATAGATGGAGATTCCTGTGCCTGGGAAAAGCTGGCGTACGAGCGCATGTCATAAGAAATGCCGGCTTCCTTAACCCCTGGAAAATACAACCAATAAAAAACTTGATGATGGCTGTGTAAAAAAAGGTCGTATCTCCAGCTATACACTTTTACGGTGTTGGTAATTTCAAAGATGAATCAAGCCGGGAAAGGTACATCAGAGAATTTGAGATCATGAATCAAAAGTTTTAGGGAATGTTTGAACATCTATACAATTAGACACTAGAATTAGATTAATACCTAGCTGTGAGCTGACATTTTTTGCAGCTTTCCGAGTGGTATTACTCAAGATATTGGAGCAATAAATCGCTGATGACGCTGCCTGCTTGCTAAGAGCCGTCTTAGGAAAGACTCCCCGTCTCCTGTCCGTCGGAATTTCACTATACTGGCGTCATGTCATAGGGACAAACCTTGTTATGACTTGCACTTAACAATTATAGCAGACTTTTACTGGGGGTTTCAACCTGCGAGTCTTTATTAAACCAGGGGTTAAAATTTCTGGGAACCTAAGTACCTTTGTTTTTTTATGTTTGGTTTTATGCAAAAATAGGAAGATTCTGAAAGCTAGTGTGATTTATTCTTAGAGTTGCATCAGTAGAATTTGTTGGAGAGGATAGTATAAGGTTTTAGTATATGAAAGTAGGCGATCGTGTTCGCGTTAATACCTCTGTAGTTGTTTATATTCATCCTGAACATAGAGGACAACGATTTGACATTAAAGGTTATGAAGGAGAAGTGATTGCTATTATTGAGGAATGGAAAGGTAGACGAGTCAGTGCTAATCTGCCAATTCTTGTCAAATTTCATGTAAATTTTAAAGTTCATCTCAAAGAAGAAGAATTAGAATTAATCACATAGGTTAAGATTAATTCCGATGGAATTTATGGGCTATTGTCCCTATTTATTTCTTATTAGACATCTCCAAAGTTTGGTTAATACCTAATTTATGGAGATGTCTATTTTACTATGAGATCATCAGGCATTTGTTGTAGTTCTTGTTGGTATTTTCAGTCATAGCATAATACCACTCAGGACTTACGAATTAACACTATATATAGAGTACTAACTGGTCAATATTCGGAACATAGTCACTATAGATACTGCCGTTCCGTAAGTCCTGAGCAATGACAAAAGTTACAGTTTTGAATATGTGGTTTATCCATATGAAAAGTGCTGTAAAATCCTGCGCGACATGAAAGCAGGCTGGTTTGAATTAGCTTCTAAAATTCGTAACTTTTCCTAGATATTGATGTCAAATTTCACGGCTCATCAAAAATCAAATAGTTATGATTATAACCAGCCTCGCAGACTATATACTACTATACCTATATATTCTTTTAAAGCTTTAGTAGAATTTTGTAAATTTTCAGCATCAGGAATAATATTTAAGAGAATACCTTGCCAACTATTTTGTCTTTCCTGTACGTCTTTTTCTGTAACTATAAAATCTGTTGGTGCTGCAATTACAGATATTTTCTGCTTCTTGAATACTAATTTTGAACGTGGTGTATGCAGGGCTGAAGTTACTAACAATACAGTACCTTTTATTGCTTTTTTGTCTAAAATTTGTTTAACGTTGACAGCATTTTGATAAGTATTTTGAGAGTCAGTATCTTGTAGAATGGCAGTTTTTGGAACTCCCATAGCTTCAGCAATTTCGGCCATATCTCCAGATTCAGGAGGTCCTCCATCTTTCCAATCAATTCTGCCCCCACTTAATATAATTAAAGGTGCTTTACTTTGTTGATATAGTCTCACTCCATGTAAAATTCGATCGCCTGCATCACTAAAATCTATCCATGGGCGAGGTGGATTAGCTGGCTTAATACCACCACCTAAAACAACAATTGCTTCGGCTGATGGTAATTCTTCTGGAGGTAAATTTTGCCATTCTAGGGATTTAATAAGTTCTTGAGAAACCCATGAATTACTAAATACAAGTATGACTGTGAATGCCAACAAAATTACTAATGCTGACCATTTTGGATACCACCATAACAAAACAACAGCTATTAGCATTAGCAAGCAAGATAATCCCAATGGATAGATAAATAAGGGGAGTAATTTAGACAAAAATAAGAACATTTTGAGTAGTCAACTCCTGAATACTAAGTAGGGTGTGGAAGAAAAAAGGAGGTATATTAAAGAATGTCAAGGGGAAGCAGAAAAAGGAGTTAAGAGGATGGGAGCCAGACTGAGAGTGTTTCTCAACCGAGAAGAAGAAAGAA
>JAJEAQ010000592.1 GCA_022822685.1 Trichodesmium sp. jk18x7bins.61 | reverse complement strand
TGGGGTTTGAGTTTGTGTTTGTGTGTTGGTTGTTTGGTTGTTTGGAGTTGGTTTTATGTTTACTGCGATTATAATGTCTGTTAAATACTTGATGTGTATCGGAGCGTCATAACCCAGGCTCTCATCCTGAGGCGACTCTCTTGGGAGAGGGCTTATTTTTTCGCCAGGCAAGTTAAATGAGTATTAGGTATGAATTTCAAAAATTAATAGGAATATTTATCAACTCTGTTGTGCTTACAATCTCTCCTAGAACCTTATAAGCAGGAAGACTTTCTAGAAAACAATTGGATGAAGAAGGCGATAGCTATATCTGGTAAAAGAAAAAAAATTTTCAATACTTGTTTTCATGGGAAGAGTTGAGTAAATGATTCAACTTTCATCAAATTGAATACCCAGATTTACGCCTTGCTTTTGATGGAAAAGTCTTGGAAGCGAAAGAAAATAGTAGTCTAACTCAATGGTGTCAGAAGGGCGCCACCATAATCATAGATAGAATTCACCACAGGATTCCAGAGGTTTCCATGTTGGCTTCAAAACTTACTTATGAGTTAGGTTATTCTACTCAAGTCAATGCTTACTGTTCCTGGTCTAGTAAACAGGGTTTCTCTCGCCATTATGATACTCACGATGTATTTATTCTGCAAGTAGAAGGAAGTAAGCAATGGCCTGTTTACAATGAGACCTTTAAATATCCATTGTCAAACCAAAAATCAGCTTCTCTTACCTCACCAGAAGAAGAATCATATTTGAGTTGTGTTTTGCATCCAGGAGATGTTCTTTATATACCTCGTGGACATTGGCATTATGCAGTTACTCAAGATGAACCATTTATTCATCTAACTTTAGGTATTCACTGCAAAACAGGAGTTGATTTATTGGAATGGTTAATCTGTCAATTCCAACACAGAGAAGAGTGGAGAAAAAGTTTACCTTTAAGAATAGAGCAGAATGCTTGGGATTTGAGTAGAGAAAGCTTAATTCAAGACTTAAATCAGCATCTAAAAAATCATAATATTAGTGAAGAGTATTATAACTATTTAGAAGGTTTAGGAAAACCTGTATATCAATATACTTTCCCATATTAAGCAGGATTTAATATATTTTGTAATGGGATTGAAACTAAGTTTAAAGTTCCTCAATTTCAACGTTTGAAAATATCGGAAGTAGTTGAGTACGGTGGCTATAAAATTATAATTCATGGTAAAGAAGTATCAATTAAAGGAGTACCATAACATCTAGTTAAAAACTTATTTAGTCAAGAAAAATTTACTGGAAAAGATGTAATAAGTAGGCTTCCTGATTATGACTGGGAAATAGATATTATGCCAATGTTATCAAAGCTAGTTAATGAAAGAGTCATTTTTGTAGAACCTGGAGTTTAAAGATGAATAAATTTTTTTGCGCTGATGCTTGCCGACAAGCAGGCGAAGATATTATTGGGAGTGGTACAAATTACTCAATCTATGTTCTGATAGAATGCCCTTATCCTTGAGAATATAATCATATTGAATCTCGTCATCTCCCAGAAAACTTAAAGATTTTGATGAAAGAAGTCAAAGAATCTAAATTATCTATCAGATTTTTATTGATAACTAAAAATCAATATAAAAAGCAAGATCGAAGAAAAGTATTAATATATAAACAAGACCAAAGCACATTTTTAAATGGTTATAGAAAATATGAGTTTGATGTAGAGCATCCTGAAAAAATACCTATTGTTGTTAAAAAATATTTAGCAGGGAATAGTTTAGAGAACAAAATTCAAGAAAGTCAAATAAGAGATATTTTGGTTTGTACCCATGGTAGCCATGATAAGTGCTGTGCTAAATATGGTAATCCGTTTTATGCTCAAAGGAAAAAGACCATTGCTGAGTTGGGTTTAAAGAATACTCGGATTTGGAAAGCAAGTCACTTTGGGGGGCATAGATTTGCACCAACTATTATTGATTTTATTGATGGTAGATATTATGGCTTACTCAATCAGGAATCTTTTAATTCAATATTGCTGCGGAGTGGCAATATTGAATTATTAAACCGTGTTTATCGAGGTTGGGGAATTTTACCAACTTGTATTCAAGTTTTAGAAAGAGAACTTATGTTCCGTCATGGCGGGGAATGCTTTAGTTATAAAGTTAATTGTTTAGGAGTTAATATGACTTCGGATAAAACTTTAATTCAAACTTGGTTAGCTGCACTAAAACCAGATGGTTCTAAATATATTTGTCAAGCAAAGTTAATCAAAGATGAAGGTAAAACAATTCAACTTCAAGGTTCCTGTAATGCTAGTCAAACGTCAGAATTTATCAAGTATTCTGCTAACCATCTTAGCTTTAAACTTGAGTGAAAAACTACTGATAAAGTACTTATAACTCCTCATAAGAAGGTAAGTTAAGGTGCATAAATTGGTGAGGTATTCCTAAAAATTCAAATGACTGGCCTGTTTCTATAAAACCAATTCTTTTGTAGAATTTAGAGGCACTTATACGACTCATTATTCTCAAAGAGAGTAGCTGTTTTTGCTTGGCAATTTCAATAAATTTTTTAATTAAAGCTGTACCAACTCCCTGAGATTGAAATTCAGGCAAAACAGCTACATAGGATATACTGCCTAAGTCTGTAGATATTTCTCGCAGTCTGGCTGAACCAATAATTTGGCGATCGCAAACAGCAATAAGATGTAAAGCATGATCATCATACTTGTCTTTTTCTGTTCCTCTCTCCATATTTATTGGTGCTCTTAATACTAACCAGCGTTGATAATACATTGCCTCTTTTTCTTGTTTATTTTGAATTAAACAAATTTTGAATTGTGGCATATTTAGCATACTCTTGTTTGTGCAGTATTCTGAAGGCATAGGTGCGACCTGTTCAGGTCGCCTGTCGCCGATATGAATGCTCCGCATTCCGTAAGGAAAGCTCCTCCAAGAGGAGGCAACTGGTCATCTGAAACGGGACATCGAGTCCCCTAGGGATTTTCACCCCTAGCCTTCACAGAAAAGACTCTATGAGTCCGACTACTCCTAGAGTAAGTAATGAAATAGTCCGAATGCAAGTCCCGTTTGAGCCTGTCGCCGACATGTTGAGCCTGTCGCGCGACCTGAACATGTCGGCGACGGGCTCAACATGTAGCTTTAGCTAAAACAGGGAGGCTCCCAAAAAGGTAAGTCCTGACCTTTTTGGCCGAAAAGTAGGCTCACCCACCAGGGATTAGGTGGTTAGGAGCGAGAAGGAAAGAGATGAAAGGGTGAACAAAAGACTAAGTTGTTGAATATTCATGTCGGCGACAGGCTCAAGCGGAGTCAACGCATTCCGTAAGGAAAGCTCCTCCAAGAGGAGGCAACTGGTCATCTGAAACGGGACACCGAGTCCCCTAGGGATTTTCACCCCTAGCCTTCACGGAAAAGACTCTCTGATTC
>JAJEAQ010000266.1 GCA_022822685.1 Trichodesmium sp. jk18x7bins.61 | reverse complement strand
GAAAATCTTCAATAAGTGTCACTAAAAAAAACTGAAATATGATGTATAAAAAATACATGGTTTTGATGAAAACACTAAGTAATAATCATTTGTATGCCAGTGATTGTTCAAAATATAAAACGCTTTTAATTCAATATTGAGAGAGAAAAACGTCATTGCCTTTCCCTATATTCATCGCCTGTTAAAAGGTTATGTAACCGAAAAAAATTAAGCTCATATTCAAGAGGAGAAAGGTGATCAAATAGGTCATGCTAACAAAAAAAAATTATAAATCCCGAAAATTTTTAGGGAATAAAACCTAGATTATACCAAATTCATAGTTCAATAGATTTAAATCAGGGGTTGCCAATTACTTGGCATTGAAGGTCAAGGCAAATTTGATTGTCGAAATAATTGTATAAATTCATAATTTGCGATGAATAGAATGGGCAATATTGGTTTCTAAATTAATGTTTTGGTAGACATTACCATGGCATTTGTAATTAGACCTAAAACTCAACATTAACTGATTATTCAATCTATCAAAATCAAGAATTATTATGTCACAAGTAATAGCTCCAAATTGTGGGGATTCAAATGCTGCTGAAGGTTTGATTGTGGAAAATTTCGATGATGAACCTATTATTCCCCAGCCACCAAGCGACCCCAGTAAAATCAACGATTCGGTAGAGTTGTGGGTTGGTACTCCCAGCAGCGATACGATTCTTGCCAACGAATTTGCTAGAGACTCTATACAAGGGCTAGAGGGAGATGATCTGATTGCAGCGATGGGAAGCCAAGATACTGTATTTACTGGAGTTGGTAACGATACTGCTTTTGGAGGAAAAGATGATGATTGGCTTGATGGTGGTGAAGGTGATGACGAACTCCATGACGATCGAGGTTCTGATACTATCTTTGGTAGACAGGGTAATGACACTGCCTTTGGAGGAAGAGATGATGATTGAGTAGATGGTGGTGAGGGCCATGACGAACTTCATGGTGGTCAAGGTTCTGATACAGTCAGAGGTAGCATAGGAAATGATACTACCTACGGTGGTAGGGGTAATGACTTGGTGAGAGGCGAAGAAGGCAATGACCTAGTTCTCGGAGAGCGTGGTTTCGATAATGTTAGAGGTGGTGTGGGCAATGATACCGCCTACGGAGGCAAAGATAATGACCTAGTTGCAGGTGAAGATGGGGATGACTTACTTTCTGGAGACAAAGGTACTGATACAGTCTTAGGAGGCAGTGGTAATGATACTGTTACAGGTGGTGATTGTGGCGATTCTCTCATGGGAGAAGAAGGAGACGATAGACTTGAGGGTAATCGGGGAGAAGATACTACTCTTGGAGAAGCAGGAAGAGATACTATTCATACAGGTAAAGGTAATGACTTAGTTGATGGTGGCACAGAGAATGACTGGCTCAGTGGCGATCGCGGAGAAGATACCGTTCTGGGTGGTGCAGGTGATGATACAATCTTCGGAGGTAGGGGAGATGATCTCATGGCCGGTGGTGCAGGCAACGACCTGATCGAAGGTGGGCAAGGAGCAGATATCTTCCGTTTTGAGTTCTTTGACTCAGAAACATTAACTCCGGATGAAACTTTAGTATTAGGGCCAGATACCCTCAATGTTTTTGTTCCAATGGACTCTGGAGTAGATACTCTGACTGAGTTTAGTTCGGGAGAAGACAGAATACAGTTAGATGCTGATAGCTTTGAGGAGTTAATTGGACCTGATGGTAATTTCAACCCCAATGAGTTTACCACTCTAGATGAATTTGCCCAAAATCAAGATGCCAACCTAGTCTACGATTCAGAGCAAGGTTTAATGTATTATATTGATGCAGAAGGCAATGCGATAAAATTTATACAATTGGATAGCAATTTAGATATTAGTCCTGATGACTTTGAAACTATCTAATTGAAAACTCATTACACTGGATAATTACCTAAACATGAGCAACGAATCCCCGAAAATATTGAATATAGCTAAAAAAAGCATTAAAGGGGTTGTTATATCAAAAGCAAGGAAAACTAGAAGCTGCCATATCTTTATACCAAGAAGCATTAATTTTATATCCAAATCTCCAGTTTGTTCGCTATAACTTAGGAATAACTTTTCATCATCAGGGAGACTTATCGGTAGCTTATGGTCATTATTAGCAAGCGATCGCCCTTAACCCCAACCATATTCAAGCTCATTATAATCTTGGCGTTGTTTTACAACAACAAGGTTTATCAAATCCAGCAATTTCTAATTATCAAAAAGTTATTGATTTATGTCAAACTAGCCCAGAAAACATTCTAATTCAACTTCAAGCCTATACTAACTACGGCAGTATTTTTGTTCAGGAGATTAGATTTGATGAAGCCGTAAAAATATTTCAACAAGCTATTAGTTTAAAAGCAAAAGTTCCAACTCTCTACAATAACTTTGGTAAAACATTTTTAGAACAGGGAAAAGTAGAATAAGCGATCGCCTCTTATCGCCAAGCCCTGATACTACAGCCTCAATTAATAGTAGCTACTTATAATCTAGGAAAAGCTGATCAAAGACAAGGATTACATTCAGAAGCTATTGTTCATTTTCAGGAAGTAATCAAACGGCAACCAGAAAATCTTTCTGCCTATAGTGATTGTAGCTTTTCCTTCTTAGAGTTAGGTAAATTGGAGCCAGCAATACCTTACTTACAAAAAGTTATTAAAAATAATCCTTTTGTTGAAAATTACTGTAAAAAAACAGATTTATTAACAGAATCAGATGAACTTGACAGAACTAAAATAGCTGGCGTTCAATTTCTCAATACACTACAAAAATCTGATATTAACGATAAATCATATTTAACATAATTAAGGAAAAATCTAACTTTAACCTATCTATACTTTGGAAATTTATCACTTGAGTATGGCGAATATTCATAAGCTGATAATTATTATAAAAAAGGCTTGCAAATTCAGCCTTTGCATCTTGATTTATACCGAAAACTAGGCAACAGTTTAGCAAAACAGAAGCATTTCAATACGGCTATTATTATTTATCACTTGGGATTAGCAATTAAACCTGATTGCCAGTCCCTTTCCCAAGATTTATAAAGAGTTTTGGAAAAAGTTTCAAAAAAACATAATCAGGAAGTAGGGGAAAGAAAACAGGGGTTGATTTTAGACTCATGCCATAAGTCTAATCTAAATAGTGTAAAAAATATTTTAAATGGGGAGCAAAAATCTGCATCATAAATCGAGAAAAATCTTCAACTTGAGTGTAAAGGTTTAAACTGTGAACCTTGTCTAAATAGAGTATTTAAACAACTTCAACTGATTCATTTAGGAAATGGCATCCATAGTTTTTATAAAGCAGAAGTTCCAGAAGCGAATCTCACCCAACCATCTACAGATATTTCATGTTTTGAACTTCAAGAAACACCAAAATTTGTCACACAGTTAATTAATGGTAGGGCGTGGATAGTTCCTCAAAAAAAAATGATTGGATGATTTGTAATGCTATTGCAATTATCAATGAAGATAGTCAATTATTGGCTGAAGTCTCTCGTGAATACCCAGGCCAGTTACCTGGATGCCAAAAAAAAGAGATAGGAAAGCATCGGTTTTTGACAATGGAAGAATTGCCACCTTTAGAGCAAGTAGATGGTACAGTAGTAGTTTGATCAGGATTGTCAGGAAATATCTATTCTTATTGGATGGTAGATATACTGCCTCGTATAGAAATCTTACAACGTAATGGCATAGATTTTGATCAAATAGATTGGTTTCCCGTTAATAGTACTCAACAACAATTTCAACAAGAAAGTCTCTGGATTTTAGGAATCCTCACAGATAAAATTATAGAAAGTGATCATCATCCTTATATTCAAGCCCAAAAATTAATAGTTCCATCTTTCCCTTGCGATTTAGGTTGGCT
>JAJEAQ010000600.1 GCA_022822685.1 Trichodesmium sp. jk18x7bins.61 | reverse complement strand
GTATATATTTTCAAGGCAGAAGGCAGAGGGCAGAGGGCAGAAGGGAAAGAAAGAAGAGGGAGAAAATTAAGTACAAATGCTGAAAATTGCTACACAATTTCATCCTGATGGAAGTTGCTCAGAAGATTTTTCAGCAGTATTAATATTTAGTAAATGCCGGTGTTTTGTACTACTTTTGTCTCACAATTGAAGTGCGGAATGTGGGATTAAAGGAGTTAAGGAATGGCTTTGGATGTTTACCAACCGAGATTTATGTCTATTCCGTTCTGCCGATACTAGGAGTCATGCTGAAATAGAATCTCAGTTAAGTCGTCAACGTTGGGATGCTTTAACTGAGGAGGAACAAGATAAATTTCCTCATTTCTGTCCGGATTTTGTTGTGGAGTTGATGTTTTCAGGTAATAGCCTCCTCAAAAAACAAGGGCTAAAAATAGAGAATATATTGAAAATGGGGCAAAATTAGGCTGGTTGATTAATCGAAAGAAAGGACAAATCGAGATTGAGCGACCAGAGCAGGGTGTAGAAACACTAGAGAATCCCCAAACAATATGCGGAATGTAAATTAAAACAATGAGTTAAAGAGCATGCCAAAAAGCACAACAAATTCTTTATCATCTACACAGATTAAAATTCATCAACAGTCAAAAAATATTCAACAGGCCGATAATTTGTTGAGCTTAGGAAAAGTTTTAGCAAAAAAAGGAGAATGGAAAGAAGCGATCGCTGCTTACCGAAAAGCAATTGAAGCATACTATACTTGCCTACAGAATTACCAATATTTAGGCGATGTTTTGGTAGAAATAGGAGAGGCTTTGGAGCAGTTGCAAAAGTGGGGAGAGAATTTCAAATTAGATCAAGAGTTGGGTTTGAAGCCAGAAAAAATTGGAGATTCCCAGGGAGAAATCACTAGCTACCAGAAAGTAATTACTCAAGATCCCCCAATAATTTTATTCACGCCCTATTACAAAGCAAAGCGCCATAAAAGACAGAATGAATTAATTTATTGCCTACGAAGAAATATACAATGCAATGAAATCGAAAAAATTGTTTTAATCATAGATGATGATCATATACCAGAATTAAAGAGTCCTAAAATTGAAATTGTCAAAATAGCTGCTAGACCAACCTATCTTGATTGGGTGGAATTAACACAAAAAAAGTGTCAAAATAAAATTTCAATACTCGCTAATAGTGATATTTATTTTGATGAATCAATTACTCGGTTCAGGGAAATATTTGCTGCCAACAAGCAAGCATTCGTAGCTCTGAGTCGTTATGAAAAAGAGGGATATAATCAAAAAATGCATAAAAACCCTCATTGGTCACAAGATGTTTGGGCAGTTTCTGGGGAATATAATTTTACTGAGTCTTTTAAAAACTATTTGAGAATTCCGTTGGGAGTACCTCGTTGCGACAATAAAATTGCTTACTTATTTGCGATTCATGGTTTTCAAGTTTATAACCCTTGTAATCATATTAAAACTGTACATGTTCAAGAAAGTCAATTAAGAGATTATGATAAATACAGTGATACTACGGTTTTAGGTGGTACAGCATGGGTTTATCCAAGCATTGTTATTGATGAACCATCTAAGTTGCAAATAGATTTATGGACGCTAAACTCATCTGATTTGACTGGATTACAAATCAATAAAACATGGGAGTTGGCTCATAAATCAAAGCAAACAGAACCAGAAAAAATATCAGAAGTTAGTGTAGAAGAAAAAATTGAGAAGCAAAAAAGTCTCATAAATATTGTTGGATTTGACTCCGATTGGCAGTACCCAGTTATCACAGAAAAATATGCCTATCAAATGGCTCATAAATTTTTAATTATAGATAATTTCCATAAAAACGTTGTTTATTTTGGATTTCCTTGGGCAACACTCATTGATAAACTGGTTCACAGTAGTGATCAAACAGAAGCTAACACATTAAAGAAAAAGTTGCTCGGCTTTGCAAGTGAACTCAAAAACTACAAAAGAGTTATTACAGTTTGTCAGCATATACGAATGTTAGAATTTGAGAGCATTTTTTACGAAGTTGGTATTACTGACATTTTTTGGTCACATACTATTAAAGACCAGAATTTTCTTCCCTCCTATCCAAATATTTTACTACATCCTTTCCCTCTCTACCCTGTGCAAGCAATTAATCTTGAAGAAACTGAGACAGAAAAAAAATATTTGTTTTCATTTGTCGGTACTCGCCCTAACAAATCTTATTTGACAGACTCAAGAAATAATATTCTCGATTATTTATCAAGTGATGACCGAGGATTAGTCATCGCCAGAGATAAGTGGCATTACAATAAGATTGTATATGAGCATCAAGTTCTCAAACAAGTCAAAAAAAACAAAGCTCTTGTTGATCAATCAGCATCAGCAGAATTTAAACAAGTGATGAAACAAAGTGTATTTGCTCTGTGTCCGTCTGGCTCTGGCCCGAATTCGATTCGCCTCTGGGAGGCGATTGGTTTCGGAGTGATTCCAGTTGTTTTAGCTGATACTTATTTACCTCCTGGGGATCTAAAGCTATGGAACGACGCTATAGTAACCTGTTCCGAAACATTGGAGGAGATCAAAGCACTGCCGGAACGTTTAGCGAAAATGCAGAAGGATGATCAACTGCTCAAAATCAAACATCATGCACTCAAGCAACTGTGGAACAGGTATGGAGTAGACTGCTTTGTATATGACATCGTGAAATTGTTTTTCAAATATGCGTCAGGTGACATAGCAGTGACTAATGTATCAACTACTACTGCTAATAACTCAAAGAAAACAGCTAAGAGACTTCCCCGAAATAAAATATACAACCCAAACAGAAGATCTACAACCAAAAAGAATAATAATCGTTATTCAAGATGAGTTCAAGAGATTGTCTTCATCCCAGTTTAGCTGCGGTTTCAGAACACAATATTTTCAGCTCATCATGTATAATTATCCACTAGAAATGCCAATTTTTTGGGAGTAGTTGATGTGGCTCCATTTAGTTATTTTGAAAAAAATTATACCACAAAATGAGCCAAAGTGAAAATATTAATTTTGTCAAATCTTTGTTTGCTTGAAATTAAAATAATCAGAGGAATAAAAACTATATGAAAGCCGTAAATTCAGAAAGCAAAAATCTTAGCAAATATGACTTTAAACCATCTTATACTTGGCCTGATCCCCGCTTACCATTCAGGGTATATTATGACAGTTTCAAGTGCAGAATTTTTATTATAGAAAATATCCAACACAATTGGAAATGGATGTCTGAATGGCATGAACATTTCCGGAAAACTGACTTTTTTCTCGTTTATTGTGGTTGGTATCACAGCCCTTCTTTTGCTCAGGAAGCTGAGACTATTTTTTCCGTGCTGAATTTAGATAAAACACAATTTTTTTTCATGTATAATTCCCCGCTGGAAATGCAAAATTTTGCGGCCAAGGGCTTTCATGGAGATGTAATTAACCATAATGCCTGGCTTGACGAAAATTTAGCGATGCGACCTTTGAATCTAGATAAAATTTATGATGCTATTTATGTAGGTCGTCGCAGTGCATTTAAGAGACATATGCTAGCTTCTAAGGTATCTCGACTAGCACTTGTAGCAGGACGTAATCACGGAAATGCTGTTTCGGAAATTCCCTCGTACAAATATTTGAATGCTCAGCTATTATCGCCAGAACAAGTATGCCAAAAAATTAATCAAGCTCACTGTGGTTTGATTTTATCTGAAGTTGAAGGTGCCTGTTTTGCTTCAGGTGAATATCTTTTATGTGGCTTGCCTGTTGTTTCTACACCTTCAAAAGGAGGACGTGATGTCTGGTACAACGAATACAACTCCATTGTTTGCGAGCCAACACCAGATGCGATTGCATTAGCAGTAGAAGAATTTGTCAGGAATCCGCGCGATCGACATCGAATTAGACAGTCGCATCTTGAGCAAGCACAATTATACAGAGCCAAGTTTATTAATCTGTTAGCTGATGTTTTTAAGCGTTTTGCTGTTGTGGATGTAGATCCAGTTAACTATTTCCAGGCAAATTTTTTCCATAAACTTAGGAAATCCCATAGGCCAGATTTTCAAGAAATTTTTGGTAATAATTATTCTTGATGTTTTTGGATTTGTCATCTTGTAAAAACTAAAAAACTCTGTAGAAAATGAACAATTACGAAAACTTAAAAATCAAACAAGAATCTAGCCACCGTAAATCTTTTGCGAAAATGGTTGCAGATGATAAAAGTGGTAGCTACTTAGATGTAGAAAATTCCCATGGTTGGTCGAGAAACTACCCTCTTTATAGACTAGAAAAGTTTTTTCGGCATGTAGCACCTAGTGAATTTGTCACCATAGGTGATGGCAAAGGCGGGCATGAGGCACAAATTATTAAAAAATTCGGCAATAAGGTGCTCGCAACTGATATTGCTACATAAATTCTCGAAGTTGCCAAAGAAAGAAATTTAATTGACAATTTTGCTAAAGAAGATGCCGAAAACTTATCATTTGCTGATAACATCTTTGATTACTGTTTTATTAAAGAATCTCTGCATCATTTACCCAGACCATATTTGTGTATTTATGAGATGTTGAGAGTTGCCAGAAAAGGGGTGATCTTAATAGAACCAAATGGCGATAAGTGCTACCAGATAGGCAAAGAACAGTATGAGTCATCAGGTAATTATAAATATCAATTTACACTCAAAGAATTAGTTCAATGTGCAGCTTGTTTGGGATTTAATCACATTGCGTATGGCTATTCACCCAATGTCAATTATATTTTGAATTGTTTTTGTTTTAAGCAAGAATTTCCCGACAAATGGGCGAAAAAAGAAACAAGACCAGCTCCTATGGAGCTTGCAGGAAGGCTAATGCGATGCTCTGTTAAGTATGGAGATAAATTTCGTAAGTCAAAACCTGATTTTGAAAAAGCAGTTGACGATTTCTACAAAAATCACGCTCCTCAGACTAATCCATTACTAATTTTCATAATATTTAAAAATGCAATTTCACCGCAATTACAAGATATTTTGAGAGAATGTGATTTGGAAATTCCTGATATTAAGTCCAATCCTTATACTAATTGATGTTATGAAAACCAGTAACCAAAAAATCTGTAATATCTGTGGAGGAAGTGAATTTGACAGTAAATTCAGAACTTCACGCTTTGGCGCTCCTTACCGTTGTATTAAGTGTGGCTCTGGAGAGCGCCAGCGTGCAATTAGGAAAATTTATGATCAAATTCCCAAAGAAATTATCAAGCCATTTAAAGCTCTGCAATTCAGTGACGATAACAGCGTAGATAAAAATTGTTTTGCTAGTTTTGAGGTTTCTATATACGGTGGAGATAATTCTCTAGATATGATGAATATTGAAAAACCAAACGAATCATACGATTGGATAATTTCTAATCATATTTTAGAACACGTTGCAGAAGATATTCTGGCAATTCAAGAGCTTTTACGAATATTAACTCCCAGAGGAGTTATCCATATTAATATTCCTAACCCAGCTTATAACTTAGAAAGCCGTGACTGGGGATATCCAGATCCAAAAGTACATAATCATTATCGACACTATGGCAGTGATTTTCTGCTGAAAGTAGACAAAGCATTAACTTCCGCTTATGCAATACAAGTAGTTGAGATAGATGACATTACTGATACATTAGAATTAGTGTACTTCATCAGTAAATCTTTTAATATGCTTGTGCAACAAATAGGTAGAAGTTTACTAGCTCAAAGATGTGTTGTTCTTCGTGGCAAGTAATACCATTTTGAAGAATCTCTGCAACTGCAAAGTCTCTATGAAGTATAATTTTGTCCTGAGAAATGAATCAACAAATGTTTTTTATGCCACCTAAAAATTGTCATAATTATTATTGGTTATAATCTGAGTCTGATGATGAAAATAATGTCTTTGTTGAGCTTGAGTTAATTGAATCCTATATGTCAAAAAAATCATAATTTGATAGGGATTTAAAAAAAAATATTATGACAATAAAATAGGTACACAGTTATGAAGTTACCGCGACCACACTGTGAAATGCTATCAAAAAATATTCAAGCTAATTTATCAACAATAATATTTTAAAACTTCTTAATTGTCAGCAAAAAAGTAAGTAATAGCCAACTATCAAACTCATACAAAATAATTAATTAGGAGTAACATCATGAATTTCAGTAAAAACCTTTTAGTCCCTGATTATATTTATTCAGCAAGGGTTGACGTGGCAGATATTCCATTTTTTGAACAAGCATTTTATAATGACTTAGAATTCTATACCGAAGAGATAAAATCTACTCCTGATAGATTTAAGTACGGTCTGAGAATTGGATATTGTTATATAAATATGATTAAAAAAAATCTATATTCATTACCAAAAAAATACACGATTAAATCTCTAGGTGATAAAGGATTTGAATGGAGATTTGTACCAGAATTAATCAACAAGTCTGACGCCAAATACTCTATTTGTGCTGGTGCAGGCACAAATATAACCTTTGAAACCTCTTTTGCGCAAGAATTTCCAGATCTCAATATTACTTTGCTCGATCCTTCACCTCAGGCGATTAAACATATCGAAAGAATACAGTTACCATTCAATCTCAAATTTTTACCCATAGGCTTTTCTGATCGAGATGAAATATTGAAATTTCATAAGCCATCTACTCCTGGTACTGGTTCTCTTTCTGCGTTAAATCTTCGACCTAGTGATACTTTTTTTGAGTTGCCAGTTAAAAGAATTTTGACTATTTTAAGTGAGCAGCAGATTGAAGCTAAAAACCTATGTTATCTCAAATTTGATATCGAAGGTTCAGAACACGTTGTTATTAATGATATTATCAAATCGAAATTGAGACCACCCCAGATTGCTTTTGAATTCGATCAACCAGTTCCTCCTTGGAGTATGGAAAAAACTTTGAAGAAATTGATAAGATATGGCTATGTTATTGTTGATATCTGGGGCTTGAATATGCTTGCTATTGATCAATCATTAATTGCTTAAGTAGATATACAAAAGTTTTCAGCTTTTTTCACTAAATCAAAATTAGCTGGAAGACAGGAATGAAAAATTTATGGTTAATAATTCTGTATATAATACTATTTTAGTTGCTTCTCACAGACGCTCCGGAACTCATTGGACGATTGACACTATCAGACACAATTTTCCTACAGTGAATAATAAATTTATAACTTTGGAGAGAATCCTGCCTAATCATCCAAGTCCAATGACTATAGATGAATTTAAGTCTGGCCTAGAACAAAAACATGAGAAAGTAATAATTAAAACACATTTAACTCCATTTGAGGTAGATGAAATAGCAGATAATAATTTAAAAAAAATTATTCAGTTTGTATTTGAGACATCGAAAATTATATATGTAGTCAGAGATGGCCGAGATGTACTGAATTCTTTATTTTATTATACAAAATCATTTAGTAAAAAAACACAAGAAATTACATTAATGGAATTTTTTAACCAAGATCTTGGAAAAAATCATACAATTAATAAAATTAACAGAGTTGAATATTGGAAACTTCATGTCAAAAAATGGCTCACTAAGGAAGATAATATGTTTTTGTTAAAATATGAATCTTTGACTGAAAAATTTAATAATATTGTACAAGAATTAGAGAGTTATTTAGAAATACCAAAAAGTCAACAAATATACAGACCTGAATTGAAAAGCAAAGGCTCATCAGCAATATTCCCTCGCAAAGGAGTCGTTGGAGACTACAAACAGAATTTTTCTGAAGATGAGTTAGTTTTCTTCAATCATACTGTTGGTGATTTGCTTGAGGATTTAGGATATTTAGTAACAGGAAGGATAGACAAATCTTAACAGGTTTTGTAATGATTTAGACAAATTAATATTTTTACAGCTAAATTAAAGCGATCGCTAACTGATAATCAAAGAAGCGATCGCCTTCTTTTTTTTCGGTAGTGCATTAGCAAAGTGTGGGATAAGCAATTAAGTCGTGCCACTTCCCAGGAGCGATGTAGCTACCGCTAGGCGACTCCATTATTAATCTAGTTGTTACCTCCGTATGCTCCCAGACTTTTGCAAGTTTATTCTGTCGGCGATGCCATCAGCCAGTCTGTTGTCTGGCAATTTCATTTGTTCGTTCTAATTGCTGTCTGGTTGAATTTGTCGGCAATAGTCAAGAGTATTAAAAGTTTCAGTGCCAGTCTGTTGGCAAACTCGACAGTAGTATAGTTGAGTTCCTTTACTGGTTTTTCAGTGTTTATGGGTATTGTGATCACCACAAAGACGACATTCCATCATCTATATAACTATCTATAGACAAGATTGATTTGATCATTCTCACACTTCCTTGAGGCACTACTTTGCTTTCTACTTGCTGAATGAATTTACTGTATTTCCAAGTTTCACTGGTTTGGTATTGTTGCTCGAAGAATGTGGTTGCTAAAGCAATAACCACGATGGCCAATAGGGCAGAGGAGGCCAGCGTTTCTCCACCTTTTATGATTTACTTCGGTTAATCCTCCTTATTTTTTTATAGTGTCCGGACTTTATTTTTAATCTCGGTATATTAACTTGATATACTTCTGTAAACGACAATTAACAGTGAAAAATAGTTTAGTCATAGTTACAAGCATTGCCCCTGGTAATGAAAAAAATCAGTTATCTGCGATTGAAAGTTGGCAAAAATTGGGATTTACTGTTGTTTCATTAAATAATCAGCAAGAAATTAGTTCTCTGGAGACTATATATAAAGATGTCAATTTTTATCCAGTTAACTGTGATGCAACAGCAGAGGCAGGAAGATCCTTAGTTGAGCTTGATGATTTACTACTTTATCTAAAAAAATATGGTACGAAAATCTGTGGGATTATTAATTCATATATTCGTTTAGAGGCTGGAGAAGATTTTTTATCTTTTATATCTCAACAGGCTGAAAATTCTGTAATTTTTGGTTCGAGAGTAGATATTGACAGTGCTGAATTAACAGAAGGTAAGATTTATCAAGAAGGTTTTGATATCTTCTTTTTGGATAAAGTATTGTTAGAACATTTTCCTGTTTCTAAATTTTGTTTAGGTCTGCCTTGGTGGGATTTGTGGATTCCTAGTATGGCGATCAAAAAAGGTTTTAAGAGTAAATATTTGGTAACTCCAGTTGCTTACCATCTGAAGCAAAAGATCAATTATAGTCACAAAGTTTTGCAAACAATGGGAATTCATTTTGCTGATTTTTTTGATCTAGATTTGAGTAAAAAACTTCAGCAAATATTAGTTAATAATCCTAGTAGTTCAGGGTTGGAGTTAAGCAAGTTGGCTCGTCATACTGTTGATCAGATTTTCCAAAAAACAGATAAAATAACATATAAAAATCCGCCTAAGAACAGAGTCAAAACTAAAGTATCAGCCATAATTTCCACATATAATTCAGAAAGATTTATTCGAGGTCGTTTAGAAAATTTGGTAGAGCAAAGTCTGTACAAAAAAGGCGAATTAGAAATTGTGATTATTGACAGCGCCTCAAAGCAAAATGAACGAGAAATTGTCCAGGAATTTCAGGCCAAATATCCTCACATAGTCTATCAACGAACTAAACAAAGAGAAACACTTTATCGCGCCTGGAATCGGGGTATTAGTCAATCAACAGGAGACTATATAATTAATGCAAATGCAGACGATCGCTTTGCTGAAGATGCCATAGAAAAAATGGCAGATGAATTAGATACTCAACCTCACTTGAGTGCAGTGTATGGTGACTGGGTAGTAACTCAAGTTGAGAATGATACTTTTGCATCTGATACAAAAAAAATTACCTTCCATTATCCAGATTTTTGGCCATATCTATTTTTCTACTATCAAATTACCTCTCATGCTGCCTTAATTCGTCGTCAAACTTTTGTCAAAATTGGTAATTATGATAAAAGCTATGAAGTATTTGGCGATCGCGAATTTATGTTACGTTTTGCCATGGCAGGTTTGGCCGCGAAACATCTAAATTATGTTGTGGGATTGTTTTTAATAAGCTCTAGTAGTTTAACTTTAAGGTGTCGAAAATCAGGTGTAGAAAATAAAAAACTACGAGAAAAATATCTATCACCTGATTATTTTGTGCAACTTTGCAGTTACCCAAAAGTTGTTAGTTCCCAAATATTAAATACAATTACCAAGTCACAACTGGCACGATTGTATGCTTTTGTAGGTAGCTTGGGTAAAGATTTTTGTTATTGGTGGAATCAGCCAGTTAAAGATTTTCATTTTGCTGCCATATTATTTGAAAAATCATTAGAATTTGATGCTACCAATTATATTGCTCTAAATAATTTAGGTATTATTCGCTGCCTACAAGGGCAATATAAAAAAGGTTTATCATTATTCAAATCTGCCCTTAAATATCATCAAAGTTCTCAGATTAATAGCAATGCAATCGCTGCCAAGCAAAACAAAAGAGGAATAGATTCTTATAGTTGGTTGCCAGAAGCAGCCAAACAAAAGCTTGAGCAATTAGTCACAGAAATTTTTTCACCAAAAAATCTGGTGTCAGTCATTATTCCCTCCACAAATATACAACCCTCTCAAATCGAATTTCCAGCTATTTATCCAGTTGCCGAGGGCCTCCAAAGACCATTTTGGTCAGTAATGATACCAACCTATAACCCTGATGCTGCTTACCTTGAAGCAACTCTCAATAGTATTCTTCAGCAAGATATTGGTGTTGGCAAGATGCAAATAGAAGTAGTCGATGACTTTTCTACTGCCATTGATGTAGAGAAAATAGTCAATAAAATTGGTAAAGGTAGAATTTCTTTTACTCGACAACAGCAAAATCTAGGGCAAATTGGTAGCTGGAATTATTGTCTGCAAAAAGCTAGGGGTGAATGGGTACACATTTTGCATCAAGATGACCTAGTTTTGCCAGGATTTTACCACCAACTACGATCGCCCCTGGAAGAAGAGTCAAATCTCGGAGCAGCTTTTTGTCGTCACTATTATATAGATGAGACTGACAAGCAACTCTTTATCTCTCCATTGGAAAGGAAAACACCAGGCATTGTTGATAAATTTATAGAAAGAATCGCGCTCAGGCAACGGATTCAATGTGCCAGTGTAGTCGTTAAACGCAGCACTTATGAAAAATTGGGTGGTTTTTGCCTCCAAGCTGCTTCGGCTGCTGATTGGGAAATGTGGAAACGGATAGCAGTTTACGATCCGATTTGGTTTGAGCCGAAAATTTTGGCTTGTTTCCGTTTGCATACTGCCTCAGAAACTTCTCGCTTGATGCAGTCTGGTG
>JAJEAQ010000447.1 GCA_022822685.1 Trichodesmium sp. jk18x7bins.61 | reverse complement strand
GAAAGCTGTTAGAGAAGGCGACAAGCAAAAAGCCAAACGTTTTCAAAAACTCATTGTTCGTAGCCGTGCTGGGAAATGGTTAGCAATTCGTCAAGTAACTCAGTTAAATCAGGGTAAGAAAACAGCAGGCATTGATGGGAAGAAAGCTCTAAACATGAAAGAACGAATCCTGTTAATGGCTCAGTTGTGTAGACATTACAACAAATGGAATCACCAGGAACTAAGAAAAGTTTCCATCCTTTTTTGGGATGGAACTAAACGAATCCTGAAGATTCCAACCATCTCTGCTCGAGCATGGCCAGCCTTATGTAAGCTGGCAATTGAACCGGCTCACTCACCAACATTCCACGCCCTCCGCTATGGATTTAGACCAGGGAGAAGCGCCAGGGATGCCCAAAAACACATTTTTCAAAATCTAAGGAGTAAATCTAAAGGGAGTAAAAAACGAATACTCGAATTAGAGATCGAAAAGTGTTTTGATCGGATAGCACACGAAACGATGATGAGAGAAATCATTGCCCCACATAGCATAAAATCAGGACTGTGGAAATGCCTCAAAACCGGTACTAACCCAGAATTCCCAGAACAAGGCACGCCTCAGGGTGGAGTAATAAGTCCTCTACTTGCCAACATAACGCTCAACGGAATAGAAAATGTACATCCTAGTGTCCGATACGCGGATGACATGGTAGTATTCCTTAAACCAGGCGATGATGCAGATCAAATACTTGACAAAATTGCCAACTTTTTAGCAACTCGGAAACTAGAGATTAAGAAAGAAAAAACCAAGGTTTGCGCTTCGACAGATGGATTCGACTTTCTTGGCTGGAATTTCAAAGTCAAACCCAATGGGAAATTCATTTGTGTTCCATCAAGAGATAACTATCAAGCCTTTAGAAGCAAAGTTAAAGCCATCGTCAATAACTCTAACTATGGTTCGAAGGTTAAAACAAAGAAACTAGCCCCAATTGTAAGAGGGTGGCGAAAATACCACCAATACTGGGAGCTGTCCAAACACAACCTATGGGGAATGGCCTACCGAACCTTTGTGGTCTTCAACAAAGAAAAAAAGAATAACCGTCATGACTCAAAATCGCTTGTCAAAAAGGCATTCCCAACAGTAAACTGGCATGTTAATAAGCATACTATGGTAACTATGGAAAAAACCCCCTATGATGGCGACCTAATCTATTGGGGCTAAACGGGAATCTAAACTTTGCGATGGAGAAACCGCGAAAGTCTTGAAGAAACAAGACTATACATGTGAGGCTTGTGGATTACGGTTTATACCAGGAAATAAGGTAGAACTACATAACAAGGACGGCCACCAGACAAATTGGAAGCCAGGGAACCTTGAGGCACTCCACAGCTATTGTCATCACTATGAACACATGAGCTTGGAGAAATCCCAGCTCAAACTAGGAGCCGACTGAGGGGAAAATCTCACAGGGGGTTCTGAAGTCGAGGTGCCCCGAATAATATCGGGCATCGACTCTAACAGAGGAATTAGGAAAATCCACTAATAACAGCTCTAACCAATCAATATGCTTCAAAAATTGCCAAAAGCTATTTGCTGGAATTACAAAACCAGGGAGAATTGGATAACCTCGTTCCATGAGGCTAGCTAAATAAAAAGCTTTTTCTCCGACTATCTTCTGGTGTGAGGATTCAATTTGATTTAGCCAGTAAAACTTATGCACAAAATTATGACTAGGCTCAAGTCTAACGTCAAAAGTCAAAGGAACTACAAACTCATAGCTTATCAGCTAACGGCCACCGGAGTCAGTAGCCATCAGTCAGGAGCCAGAAGTGAAAAGAATCGTCGGACTTTTTTGGCCTGGTGGGTTGAAAAGCTGATCCAATTTACTTCTGCCTTCACCTCCTGCTGCCTTCTGAAATTTTCAGAAATTGTATCCAATATATTTTTGCTAAAATCAGTTTCTTTTATCTGAGTAAATAGTCTCATATTAAAGACAGATCAAGCAAATTTTTACCTGATGGACATCAGCTATTGTTGAATATTTTAGATTTGAAACAGGTTTTTGACAATGCTCAAATTTCTATGGAGAAAAATACTTATACCAGTTCTCAACATATTTCTGAAGCCTAACTGTCCTCTTTGCCAGCGGCCTGGGGAAAGAGAGTTTTGTAAATATTGTGAAAGACAAATTTGGGGCTGTCAGTTTCCGAATAAGGGACAAATATTTTCTGGAGAGATTCCTGTGTTTGTTTGGGGTGAGTATAAAGATAGTCTGAAACGAGCGATCGCTGCGATGAAGTATAATGACAACCCGCAAATAGCTAGACCTTTGGGACATTGGTTGGCGGATGGGTGGTTAGCTTCCCCAGTCTGCCAGATACAAGTGAGTACAATAACTCTTGACAAACTGGTTGTTGTGCCCATTCCCATGCACAAAAAAAAACTGAAGGAACGAGGTTTTAATCAGGCGGATTTGTTAGCAAAAAGTTTTTGTGAGTTGACAGGTTTAGAGTTACGACGAAATGGTTTAGCAAGGGTGAAGCAGACTCAAGCCCTATTTGGTTTGTCTCGTGGGGAGAGGTTAGAGACAGTTAAGGATGCTTTTATAGTAGGGAAAAATTTTGGCAAACGTCGCTCCCATAAGTCTGTTTTGTTGATAGATGATATTTATACAACAGGTGCAACAGTGAATTCTGCCATCAAGGTTTTGCAGAAAGCTGGTATTAAAGTAGTAGGGGTTTTAGCGATCGCTACTACGAAAAAACCAACTCCTGAAAAATCAAAGTTAAAAAGTCAGAAGATAGTGAAAAAACCTCGTTATTAAAGTTTTAGCATTTTATTCTTAACAAAAATCTACTCCATTTGGGTAGGTTTAAAAGTTCCCCTACACCCATGAATCAACACCCAGAAACTATTTGTCAGCGTGTGAGACAACGAGCCGGAAATCGTTGCGAATATTGTCTGAGTCATCAAGATTATGTTATGGGTAGGCTTAACCCAATCTACTAACTATACTAATCTTATTACCTTGGTTTGTTGGGTTTATCCTACGGATAAGCTTCGCTAACACTTTGTTATACCCAATCTACATTTTATTCTCTGCCAATATTACTATCGAAAATAAGCCTTTCTGAAGAACCCCACATCTGCTCTAAATCCCCGCTTCAACATAACGATGAAAACTGGAATATTGCCAGTCTTTTGGAGAAGTTACTAATCCATGGTGTACTGGATTATAATGAATATATTCGATATGATTAGCAAAATCTTGATCATCTCGAATTTGATGCTCCCAGAATCTGCGTTGCCAAACAGCTTTTTCTCCTTTATGTTGTCAAGATGTTGAAATTTTTCCCTAATATTGAGAATGGCATTGACGACTAAAATAACTTTTAATTAACCGCCAACGAGCCGAAAAATCTGCATCGCTTTCAGGTAATGTCCAAAGAGAGTGGAGGTGCTCCGGCAAGACTACAATAGCATCAATTTCAAATGGATGTTGTTGCATAACATATCTAAAAGCATTTCGTAGTAAATCCACATTTTCAGATTCACACAAAATTTTCTGGCGATTGTATGTCACCACTGTGAAAAGATAAGTTGCTCCTGGTGTCTTTGCCCTACCATATTCCATAAAATTAAAATAACATTGATTTAGATTTATCTTGGGTGGCGCTACTACTACCTAAATATCTTGTAGTAGCACTACCGCTTCACCCAACCTACTACCCAAATATATTGTAGGTTGGGTTGAGGAACAAAACCCAACATCATGTCAGTTTATGTTGGGCGGCACTACCGCTTTACCCAATCTACTATCCAACACTCACACCTTCAATCTGCTCATCCGCTAAATCATACAACTGCCGCAATTTCTCCAACTTCTCCTCATCCGCTTCCCAAAAACCGCGCCCATTTGCCTCCAACATCCGCCCAATAATATTCCTAAATGCTTCCGGGTTTGCCTCCCATAACTTCTACGCCATCTCTGCATCCAAAGCATAAGTCTCGGCAGCACTGTCATAAACCAAATCATTAACAAAATTAGCAGTGCCGCCCCAACCTATCAACGCTGTCATCCTTTGAGAAATCTCATAAGCTCCCCCACTACCTTGATTTGCCGCTTCCGCCCACTTCGGATTCAATAACTTAGTGCGATATTCTATCCGCAACAAATCTTCCAATTTTCGGGGAGTCGTATCCTTAGAAAAACTTTCCACAAAACTCGCACTCACTTTTTACCCCGCTGCTTCTCTGCTGCCAACTTCAACCCACCAGTATTAGCATAATATTCCTGAATATCTGTTAAACCATACTCAACCGAATCAATTTCTGGCACGATGCGATCATATCCTTTCAACAATTCCTGCAAAACTTTTGGCCGCGCTTGCCCTTGATCCTGACGGCCATAACTAAATACATTCCGCTCTTGCCAAGCATCCCCCAACTCTTCACCTGACTCCCAGTTACCATCAACAACCCTGTCATTTACTAACGAACCAAAATTACCAGCTAGATTAGAAAACAACCGCGCCCTCGAACACACCCTGCCCTTGCAATGTTAAAGCGTGTTTACGGATAAAATTCTCTTCCGCAGTTTCATCTGCTGTCGCTGCTCGTTGAAATAAATCATCCAATAATTCAATAATATTGACAAAACTATCCCTGAAAATACCTGATAAATTTCCCAATACATCAATCCGGGGATGACCAACTTCAGCTAATCCTTTTAACTCATAACGAACAATGCGGCCTGTACCTTCTTTCACAGGTTCAGCTCCTGCTAATTCTAATAAAATTCCCAGAGATTCTCCCCGATTTTTAATCGCATCTAAACCCCATAACATTACTGCTACAGTTTCGGAATAATTATTATTTTCCTCAAGATGTTGAGCAATTATTTTTCGAGCAATTTCTCGCCCTCTTTCATAAGCAGCGGGAGAAGGCATCAGGAATTTCCCCCACAGTGTAACCTTCGTCTTGGAGAGCGTGGAGAAATTTGAGGAGCGATCGCGGCACATTTAATAAGGCTGCGGTGCCGGTTGCCCCATAACCAGGAGGAAAACCATAGAGAATAATGGCGATTTTTCGTTCGGCGAGTGGCGTCTGCCGGAGTCGAATCCAATTTTTGACTCTACTGGTGAGGCATTTGACTCTTTCGGGAATTAAATAAACATCTTCTCCTACTAAACCGCCCATGGGAACAGGAGCGATCGCTCCATCTAATTCTGGCAGTGCATATAATAGCTTCGCCAACCTCTCACACCTTGGCGCACCCAAGAATAGATATCTTGAATGAGTAAGGGAACTGCCACAAAATAGGGTACGTTTTTGGCGGTGAGAATACGTTGAGAAATTTCTACCCCTGCTTCCATCGAACCCACTGGCCTCCCACCAAGGAAAAGCCTATAGTAGATGCAGTTGTTTCTACTTCTACTGCTTCTGGGGATAGGGAAAGTGTTTGTTTACTTCCTTGTTGGCGTTGAGCGGTTTCGTGGGCAGTTGTCATTCAATCTCTGACGGCGACATGGCCTTCAACACCGCTAATGAATATAGGTAGAGGGGTTAAATCTGTGGATTCAAATTTGCGGATGAGTTGAGGGATGTAGGGTTGTTTGGTAATGACGTGCTTGCGGTAGAGGAGAATGCCCACAACAGGAGTGGGGTGAGTTTGTTTATGTTGACGATACCATTGCAGATATTTTTGGGGAGACTCAAAATAACCAGGGTAGTCTGGATGGAGTCAATCCATATTGGGAGTTTCTACTGGTGGCGCTATTTCTCCGACTTTTAAATCTAAATATTTTTCTGCCCCAACCCAACACATAGCAGCGACATTTTCTGTACCGCCAGCATTCCAGTAACCGTAGATGATGAGCCAATTGCGGAGGTCTTGCGCTTTTTTACGGGTACGAATTTGAGCAGTTTCGGACCTGTTTTGAGGAAACTGATATAACCTGCGAATTTGTCTTCCTCTCTACCGCTAGAAAATTTACTGAGAATAAATTTGACTGGTTTTGGCATTCCTTTGGGTTGCTCGCAGAACGCGAATTTTCCCAGTTTTGTTAATGTCATGAGTTCGAGTGCTGATTCAAAAACAAGGCGGATGGGGATGTGTTGTACTCTGGCTCACAACCATAAAACTTGATCGTAGTCGAAGAGGAGACTGGCAAAAAAGACATCAGCATTTTCTAGGGCAGTGGCGACTATTTTTGGTTCTGTGGTGGGGGCGCGATCGCTAAAGACTTTGAGATCTAAATCTAGACATCGAGAAGTTGCGAGTTTGGCAGCTTGGCGGTAGAGCGCGGTGTTAAAGGATTCAAAACCGGCAATTAAGACAATGCGTTTCATGGCCTGATGTAAAATATATCTATTAATATTACAATCAAACAATTAAGTATAATCAGTTAAAAAATATGTCTACTATTTATAGATTAAAAGCTAGTCTACTCAGCGATCGCTTCCTAGAAGCACTAAAAGCAAATTTTGGGGATAAAGAAATTGAAATTATTGTCTCTGAAATTGACGAAACAGCTTATTTCTTTCAAAGTGAAGCCAACAAAAATAGACTCTTCAATGCTGTAGAAAATGCCAATCATCAAACTAACTTAATTGAAATTTCATTAGAGGAAATTGAATGAATAAAAGAATTGTATTTGAGGCTTCAGCTTTTTCAGATTTTACTGAATGGGTGAAAATTGATAAAAAAATTATCAGAAAATAATCAATCTTATTAAAGATATTGACCGTTCTTCATTTTCTGGTTTAGGCAAACCAGAACCTCTCAAATATGAACTCAGTGGTTATTATAAAGACGTATCAATGATGAACATCGCTGAGTTTATAAAGTTACTGATGATGAAATTATCATTATTGCCTGTAAATACCATTATGACTCATAGAGGCTAGTTTGAGAATTATAAAGTTATTTGGAAATATTAGCCAATTCTCCTAAACCCGCCCCAACAATTAAAAATTAATTCAATAAAAATTTTTGAGCTTCTGATATTTCTCGTCTCAACCGTTTGAGAATGGCATCTATTAAATTGGGGTGATGAGGTGAGATACATTCTACACTGCCGCAAGTTTGGTTTGGGATGAGACAGATGGAACCGGCAAGGGTGCTTAATAAAGTGAGAAATGTTTGACTAAATAAGGGATCAGCTTTGGATGTAAAAAAATATGAGTGCGACTCGTTTATCTGATTTTTTAGTTCAAGTCGCCAGTAGGTTTTTAGGGACGAAATTGTAGTGGGAGTTTGTGTTTTTTGTGAGCAATCTTGTTCTACCATTTCTATGTAGATATCTTGGGCTGGATTATCGGAGTTAGTAAAGTTTGCTCCATCTATGCAAATAGGAAAAATACTTTGATTGAGGTGGGTGTCGTTGGCGATCGCCAGGCGGAATGTTGTGGGAAATTGAGTAAAGTCGAGGTGTTGAGTTGTGGTGGAGTTGCCAATAATATTATTGTTGAATGTTTCTAAATGAATGATGGAAGGTTGAGAGTGCCAAGCGCTGTAGAAGTCTGGGTAGCTCATGCGTTGGGCGCAGTGCCAAACATTATTATTAGCAACTATCCACTGTGTAAAATCATAATTAGAAACTTTGTCTTGTGCATAAAAACCTTGTTGCACATACTCTTTGAAGCTACCAACCATGACTTTTAATTGTTCTAGTTCAGTAATTTTATCAAGTGTAAAACAAATCTTAAAGTGTATTTTAAAATCTTTAATAACTACTACAAGATTAATAATTTTTTCTAGCATCTTGATATTTTAAAAAGTTACATTATTTAGTAAATACCACAACAAAACAAGACTAATTTTTTAATTTTTGCTTAACTGAATATGTTCTAAAAC
>JAJEAQ010000037.1 GCA_022822685.1 Trichodesmium sp. jk18x7bins.61 | reverse complement strand
ACGCATATGGTCAAAAGTTACAGATAGACCTTGACCTATATACTTAGCAGATTGAAAAGTTTCTTTAGCGTATTCACTGACTTGATTGAGGAATTTCAACATGGTGTTTTCTTCTCTAAAAGTATAGTTAGGCGAAGTAATGGCTATAAAATTTTAGATACAGTTTAATCCAAAAATCTATAATTTATCCACCAAAAGCAAATGGAAAGGCTAACTTGAGTGCTGCGGTTAATAGCAGATTGACTAAAGCAACAGGTAGTAGGAATTTCCAACCCAAGTCTAATAATTGGTCAATTCTGACTCTTGGTACTGTCCAGCGTAATAAAACTGCGATAAATATTAAAAAGTAGGCTTTGAGCAATGTCATAATAATGCCCAAGCTAGCGGTGATTATTTGCAACCAAGGGGTCGTTTCACTAACTCCTAACAAATCAGCTAGAAGCCCGACTGGTAGTGGAGACTCCCAACCACCTAGATATAAGACTGCTACAAATAGGGCAGATAGAACGAGATTGACATAGGAGGCGAGGTAGTACAGGGCAAATTTCATGCCTGTGTATTCTGTTTGATATCCAGCTACTAATTCTTCTTCTGCTTCTGGAAGATCAAAGGGGAGCCTTTCACATTCTGCTAATGCTGATATCCAAAAAATTAGGAAACCTGCTGGTTGTCTCCAAATATTCCATCCTAAAATCCCATAGCCTGATTGTTGTTCAACTATATCTATTGTGCTGAGACTGTTGGACATCATCACTACTGCTAGTACAGCTAAAGCCAAAGGAATTTCATAACTAATAGATTGTGCTGCTGCCCGTAGGCCTCCAAGTAGAGAATATTTATTGTTGGAGGCATAACCAGACATTAGTAGACCAATGGGCTGAATACTGGAAAGGGCAATCCATAAAAATATTGCTACCCCTAGGTCTGTTATGACTAAATTTTGGCCAAAGGGAACTACTAAATAGGAAAGAAATACTGGGATAGCTACAATTACAGGCCCCAAGGTGAATAGTAGGGGGTCTGCTTTGACTGGAACAACATCTTCTTTGAAAAGTAGCTTCAGACCATCGGCTAGAGGTGCTAGAGTTCCTAGAGGACCGATAAATTCTGGACCTATTCTTTGTTGTGCTGCTGCGGATATTTTCCGTTCTAACCAAACTGTGACTAGAACACCAACAGTAGCACCAACAATCATCAATAACAAGGGCAAGGGCATCCATAAGGTTTTGGCTATATCTGTGGGTAAGCCGAATTCTACGAGGGTTTGAATAAATGTTCTTTGTAGGTCGATTCCTGAGTTCATATATATTTTTTCGGTTATGATGGGCGAGCTTATTGGTTTCGTGATTCAGTCTAATATTATCGTCGGTAAATGTTTGTTAATTTTCTAGTTCATGCTACTTTACATATCTTAACCTAGAGGAGATTTACTACTCACTTTAATTCTGATCAAAGTTGCTAATAGTCGTTACTAATACCAAATTCACAAAAATCATGCTACTTTAATGCCATCCAAATTCATAGTTTGTGAGTCTTGATTACCAAAATTTACTACTGAGTAGTCTCAGTCAGATTGGTGTAGCGAAACAAGATGAAATGGGTATAAAAAATAATTCCTGCTTCACCTGATTAGCTATTAGCAATAGCTCTTCTAAAAGTTTTCGAAGCTAACTAGAACCCTAGGCAAGTTAATCCTAACGTTCAAGTATATGTTGATTGTTATACCACAGTAGTAACTGCTAAAAAAGAGGGGTAGTCAAAGACAGATAATATTTCGTAGTTTCAAAGTGATAAGTTGAAATGGAAAATTATCAGTCTCAGGTAAGGAGTAGCAGAAAATATTAGCGATCGCTATGCTCTAGAACAAACTGACTACAATTAGACACTAACGTTCCTCAATAGGAGTATAAGAAACGTTATGCTCTCCTTCATAAATCTGTGTAGGACGAAAAATCCGATTTGTGGCTAATTGCTCTTTCCAGTGAGCTAACCAACCTGCCACACGGGCGATCACAAATACTGGTGTAAATAGATCGTTAGGTATTCCTAATTTTCGATAAACTAGACCAGAGTAAAAGTCAACATTGGAGTAAATTCCTTTGTGCCCTAATTTTTCCTCTACAACTTTTTCCATCTCTAAAGCAATCTCATAATATTTGTCCCAGCCAAACTTGTCAAATAACTTTTCTGCTAATTCCTGAAGAATGATTGTTCTAGGGTCTTTCACTTTGTAAACTCGGTGACCAAAACCCATGATTTTGGCTTTAGTCTCCAAACATTTTTCTACATATGGCCGAACATTGTCCACTGAACCAATTTCAGATAACATATTAATGACATCTTCATTTGCTCCTCCATGTAGTGGGCCAGCCAAAGTGCCTACTGCTGAAGCTACTACTGCATAGGGGTCAGTCAAAGTAGAAGCAGTTACCATTGCTGAGAAAGTAGAAGCATTAATCGTATGTTCAGCATGAAGAGTCAGACAAACATCAAATATATGAGCTGCTAATGGATCAGGTTCCTTTTCATTCAACATGTATAAGAAGTTGGCTGCATAGTCCAAATCATCTTTTGGCTGTACTGGGTCGTTACCTTTACGCATTAACTGGAAAGCAGCTACCATAGTTGGGATTTTGGCCAATAACCTCACCACTGCTGTCCTAATATATTCTGGGTTATCAAGAGCACGACGAGAATAAAATAAACCCAAAGCTGCTGCTGAAGTTTGGAGAGCGTCCATGGGATGTCCAGTTTCTGGGAAACATTTCATCATGTCCCTAATGCGGTACTTAGTTCTTCTGTGATAGCGAATGTCATCCTCAAAGCTTTCCAATTCTTCTTTCTGAGGGAGAACGCCCCAAATTAACAAAAATGCTGTTTCCAGAAAAGAACTTTTTTTGGCCAGTTCCTTAATATTAAGGCCTCGGTACTCTAGTATCCCTAGTTGTCCATCGACGTAGCTAACACTTGATTGAGTAGCGGGCACACCTTCTAAACCGGGCTTGAATTCAATGCAGACGACAGACATGACAATCCTTTTACTTAATTAGAATATTCTCAAGCTACATTATCAACTAGCTTGGTTGTGTTGTTGTTTTGACAATAATCTATTAATAATTCTAGATTAACTGAGTAGAAATCTTGGTGGTGTCAACCAAAACATTTGAGCATTGCCTACTGGTGAATCACCTTCAGGTAAAGTAACACCTATAACACCTGCTTTTTTCAATATCAATGCTTGTCTAGCTTCTCCCCAGATTAAGATTTCAGCCCAGTTTCCTAAATCTGGTTGATGGCCTACTAAGGCTAATTCCCTACTTTCTCCAGATTTCCATGTTTTTAGCCATTCCAGCCAGTCAGAAATATCACCACCGGGGGCTAGAGATGAAAATTCTTTTACTTCAGAACTTAATTTGTAATCTTGCAATATTTTAGCAGTTTGACTGGCTCTAAGTAGAGGGCTAGTCAGAATGAGGTGAAAATTAATACCTAGTTGTTTGATTTCTTGAGCAACTTGTTGAGTTTTGCGATCGCCTGTTTCTGTTAGAGGACGTTCTGCATCTGTAGGGTAATTTTCAGCATCAGCAGCTATGCCGTGACGGATTAAATATATCTTTGTACTCATCAGTAAACCTCTTATATCATGTTCGTTTATATACTAAGATAGCACAGGGGAAGAGCATCTAGAGCATCTTAACTCGCCCACGAAATAAGCAGGGTAGTAGAGAAGTATAGGATTAAAGAAAAATCAAGCTTTTCTCTAAAAAGCCATGTAAAAATCAAAAAAAAATGTTCAGGTTGTTTTTACACAAGTCCCAAGCTTGAAATTCATATCTAAACAATAACAAATTACAGCACTTTGCAGAACTAACCAATACAGTAACAACAGTGAGTCAAATAATTTTTGATTTGCTCAGAGGAACACAACTGAATACCTAATGCTAACAGCTTGGTGACAACTTCCTAGTTTTTGGGTACTTTTTCTGGGGAT
>JAJEAQ010000737.1 GCA_022822685.1 Trichodesmium sp. jk18x7bins.61 | reverse complement strand
ATAGAGGATGTAGAGATACAGCCTACCGAGAACAATTTATGCTTGTATTGAGCTAGGGTTGATTTATTATGTTGTTAAGTGGGTGAGTTTAGTTTCCCTACATGAATGTAGAAGTGCCCAGAATCCCGCGTTGTCGCGTTAGGGCCACGGAGTGAGTATGTCAATAGACACAATAGGATTTTATTGGCCTGTTTCCTGACTGCTTTCGCCACAGGCTAATAATAAAACCCTATTTCTTTCTCTTTAAGTGGGGCAAAATCTGCATCTTTCAACATTTGATTCAACTCTTCCTGGGAAATATGCTTTGCCCCAATACGCACAATGCGTTCTCGCATGGTATTCTAACACCGTTCCGTTGTCGCTGACTTTCTAATGCCATTACCTTGTGATCAAGAGCGAGTTTTGCTACAGGAATAGGGGAGCCATCTAAATCTACTCCTTGAATGATCACTGCATCAACTGCATCCGTCCCTGTATTTGATACAGGTGTAGAAATTTTTTCCGAGGACATAGCTATAAATTATTGTAGTATTTACATAATTATTTTATTTCCTCAAAGTCCAAAGGGAACTATCCTAACTTCAATGGTGTCTTTTGCCTTTTTTATACTTTTATACTTCAAAATTTATGTTATGATTAATGTCATTAAAAAACAAACACTCAGGCAGTTATGAACGTCTTCAACAGGCTTCAGTTGCCTAAATTGCAGATTTGGGACTATGTAGACACATTACTAAAATAGAACAGAAGAAATATAGGAGCAGTGTATGGTAGAATCAACTGATACAGCTTTACTAAAAATGAAACTGTACTCTTTAATTGAACAAATGTCTCATGGAGACCTAAAAAAAGCCAGGGAATATTTAGAAACACTTCATTATGATAGCTCCATGTTAACAGCTATTCACAAGTCAAAAACAAGTTACAAACCAGGAGATACATTTACTAAAGATGAAGCTATACAAATACTGTATTTTGCTCAAGAAGATAATTAAAATGTGTTATTTAGGTCAAAATCCCCTTGAAAATTGATCTTCTTTATTGTTTCTTATTGCTGGTTTTAAACTATAGACATCCATCTAAGTATAGCAGTCCTCAATAATTTGTAAAACCTTCCAAATATACATAATCAGTCTAAAATTCTTATCTTTGTTAAATATTCCCTAATTCTCATACCAAGTTAAAATCAAGATACCTGTAGTCAAATCACATACAAAACTCTTCAGGGATTTGTCCGACTCTGCTCTTCCTAATTCCCTACTCCTAAATCCGTGCCTCCAAGCAACAAAAACTGTGTAGCAATATATTTGAAAACTGCTCTCAGATATTTTGTACAAAATCCCAAATAGAGCGACTATAGATCAAAAGTGAGTTTAGAAATGCGTTACAACAGGTCTTTTTTAGAAGACCTTAAAACCTTAGAACCTTTTGCCTATCAGCAAGCATATGATTTTGTTTTTATTCAATTCAGTCAAATAAATTACTTACAAGAATTGCCAGAATTAAAACAACTGGGAAACAGTGCTATTTTTTACAGGTTTACTGTGGGCAACTATCTCATTGGTATAGAAGTAACAGGTCAAATTGTTAAATTTATCCGGATTTTACCAAAGCCGGAAATTTAGTCTGATAGACTTTAAATGTGCAGACTAGAAAAAATACAGAATGCAGTAATTTTTATATGGACTCAACAGCACTTTGGCAACGCTATATTGACTGGCTATACTACCACGAAGGATTAGGATTTTATGTTGACATAAGTCGGATTAGATTTGACGACTCCTTTGTTGACACAATGAAGCCTAAATTTGAAAAAGCTTTCCGAGATATGGAAGAATTAGAAGCAGGTGCGATCGCTAACCCAGATGAAAAGCGCATGGTTGGCCACTACTGGCTCAGAAACTCAGAGCTAGCCCCTACTCCCGAAATTCAAACAGAAATTGACGACACCCTGGAAAAAATTGAAGCTTTTACCAAGAAAGTTCATACTGGAGAGATCAAACCTCCCAAAGCTACCAAATTTACTGATATTCTATCTATTGGTATTGGTGGTTCAGCTCTTGGCCCTCAATTTGTGGCTGAAGCCCTTGGTCTTGATCATCCACCAATGCAAATACATTTTATCGACAATACTGACCCCGCAGGTATTGACCGTGTACTCAACAAACTTAGCGATCGCCTTCATAGCACTCTAGTAATGGTCATTTCTAAATCTGGTGGTACGCCAGAACCCCGCAACGGTATGATGGAAGTCAAGGCAGCTTATACCTCTCAAAATTTAGACTTTGCTCCCCACGCTGTTGCGACAACTACTGATGGCAGTAAGCTCTATCAAATTGCTGAATCTGAAGGATGGCTAAATACTATTCCCATGGCAGATTGGGTAGGAGGGCGTACTTCTGAACTATCCTCTGTGGGTTTATTACCAGCTGCATTGCAAGGAATTGATATTCGGGCGATGCTAGAGGGAGCGAAAGAAATGGACATAGCCACTCGTCAAAAAGATATCAAAAATAACCCCTCTGCCTTATTAGCTTTAAGTTGGTACGCTGTAGGTAATGGGCGCGGGGAAAAGGATATGGTTGTTCTTCCCTACAAAGACAGTTTGTTACTATTTAGTCGCTATCTACAACAGTTGGTAATGGAATCTTTGGGTAAAGAAAAAGACCTAGATGGTAATATTGTTAACCAAGGTATTGCAGTATACGGTAACAAAGGTTCCACAGATCAACACGCTTATGTACAGCAATTGCGCGACGGTGTTCCAAATTTCTTTGCTACCCTGATCGAAGTTCTTGAAGATCGTCAAGGTAATTCTCCTGAGGTAGAGCCAGGAGTAACATCTGGAGACTACTTATCTGGTTTTCTCCAAGGTACAAGACAGGCACTTTATGAAAATAATCGAGATTCCATTACTGTTACAATACCCCTAGTTAATCCTAAAAATGTAGGAGCCTTAATTGCTCTTTATGAACGAGCTGTTAGTTTCTATGCTTCTCTAGTTAATATTAATGCTTATCATCAACCAGGAGTAGAAGCAGGTAAAAAAGCAGCGGCTACAGTACTAGAATTACAGCAAAAGGTAGTAAATATTCTCAAGCAAGAAACTTCTCCTCTTTCTTTAGAAGAATTAGCCAAAAAAGCTGAGTCTCTGAATCAAATAGAAATAATCTACAAGATTTTGCGCCATCTAGAAGCTAACGGCCGTGGTATTGTTTTTCACGGAGATATTAAGCAACCAGCTCGTTTAGCTGTGTCAGTTATCAATAGTATGTAGTATGTTTAAATAGTAACTTGACTTAAGCATTTAGGGTTAGGGGTGGGGTCTTCTGGAAATACCAAAAGCACAAAAATTAGTTATTAATACCCTAGTGGACTGGCACAGCTAAAATGCTACAATAGGGGCAGGCATATGTTGGGTTGAGGGACGTAGCAAGATGCCGCAGGGAGCCCAACTTATATAAAGGTTCGTCGGGTTTATCCTAAGGCTCAGTTTCCCTAACACTATCGTTCTACAAGAGCTTACAATTTTAGCTGGAAATATCAAAAAGAGGAAAATTAGTTATTAATACTCTAGGTGTTTTCCTACTCCTGATGTTAGCTTGCTTCCTTATTTCCATTAAACCATGCCTTTAGCCATTCTTGTTGTTGATGATGATTTGGGAACTCGCCTGTGTCTTAGTGATTACCTAGAATTTTCTGGTTACTCAGTCATCAAAGCTGAAAATGGTCAACAAGCTTTGGATTTACTAGATAAATCTCAGCCCCATCTGATTGTTACTGATATTGCTATGCCAGAAATGGATGGTTATGAGCTAGTACGACGAGTTCGGGCACGTCCAACCTTTCGTTTATTACCTGTGATTTTTCTGACTGCTCATACAAGTACAGAAGAAAGGGTTAAAGGTTATCAGTTAGGATGTGATATTTACTTACCCAAGCCTTTCGAATTAGCAGAGTTAGGAGCTGTAGTTCGCTCTTTATTGGAGCGATCTGCTCTCATTGCCCTAGCTTCACCCACTCCTAGTTCTTTATCCACAAGTAGCCCATCCTCTGACACAGAAAATTTATCAAAACTAAATGATTCAGAAGCAGCATCTCAGTCAGTAATCACAAATTCTCAAATTAGTTTGACTGAGGGAGAAAAACAAGTTTTGAGTCTATTACTTGATGGTTTTTCTAATGCTCAAATTGGTGATCGCCTATATTTAAGTCCGAGGACTATTGAAAAATATGTTAGCAGTTTACTCAAAAAAAAACTAATACCAATAATCGAGCTGAGTTAGTTCGTTTTACTATGGAGAATTATTTGGCTAATTAATCTTAAGATAGTTAATGATTGTTCGACAAATTAGAGCAGTTTTCACAAAGGTATACTACAGAAAAAGTAGTTAACTATGCCTAAAATTTTAGGATTCACAGTACTGAAGAATTGTAATCTATATTGATGAAAACTGCTCTCTCTAATACTAATTCTACACCACAGTAATCATCAATTATTTTTTCAACTATCAAAATCATCAAAAGCTTAAAGTTTTTACTTATGTTACTCTGACTTGAATTTTAATATATTTTCTGCACAACTAAGCTGAGAACTGCTATATCACTTTCTTTTGATTAATCAGATAGTTTAATAGTCCCTCACAAGCATCTAGAAGTATTTCAATCACATAATCAAATCCATCTGAGCCACCATAGTAAGGATCGGGTACTTCCTGAACGTCAAAAATTTGACAGAAGTCACACATTAATCTGACTCGCTCCAGATATTTATTAGCTGTATCTAAGCGAAGTACATCCCGATAATTCTCCCGATCCATTGTTAAAATTAAGTCGAAATTATCAAAATCTTCAACTTGAAATTGACGAGCTAAACCTGTCAGGGTAATACCTCTAAGCTTTGCTGCATAAGTCATCCTTGAATCAGGTGGACTACCGATATGATAGCCACCAGTACCAGCAGAGTCACAAACTATGTGATCGCTCAATTCAGCTTTTTCGATCAGATGATTCATAATATTTTCTGCCGACGGAGAACGGCAAATATTACCTAGACAGACAAATAATAATTTATAAGGCATAAATTAATATGTAAATTAAATTCACTCAGAAGTTGAGTGAATTTAATAATCAATAATAATAAATCTAATTGAAATGACTAGGAGACAGGCTAGTTGTTATCTACAAAATATTATTATAGATTTAGCTTCAGGTGTTGCATAGTGGCGAATGATTATTTTCCTGACGATAGCTATTTTTGACCATTTCCTTTCCTAAAAATCCGGACAATTATCAGCAGATTCCATAACATCATTTTCCATTGTACAACGCCTAATTTAAATCTGCCCTAGCTATTAAGCACTATCTAAAACTACAACCCTGGTATATTTAAACCACCAGTGAGCTCTTCCATGCGCTCACGCATAGTTTTAGTAGACTCCATATAGGCATTTTGCATTGCCGTTGTCACCAAGTTAGAAACTGCATCTGCTCCCTCTGTTAGTACATCTGGTGAAATTTCTACTCGCCGTGGCTCTTGGTTCCCGCTTAAAAAAACCTTTACCAAACCACCACCTGCTTCTCCTTTAATTTCTAATTGATCGAGTTCTTCTTGAAGTTGTTTGGCTCCTTCTTGAACCTGTTGAGCCTTTTTAAAAGCTTCGGTTAGCTCTTTCATTTTACCTAAACCGAAGCCAAAACCTTTTCCTGATTGTGACATAATTGCTCTTTGTATAATTTATTCTGTTTCTGTTTAAATCCACTCCCAGAGGAAGCCAGAGATTTTAGATGGGTATTGTGATGCTAATTGAATTTTGATTAGCACTCCTTAGCTGACACTAGCATTTTCAGGGAGTCACAAAAACTTTTGCTTGTGAGACCCCAAATTAAATACAATCGACTAAAAAATCAGATGATAGCTATATAAAAATATTTGTGCCTCTGAGTATTAGCCTTTACCAAACTCTGTTAGCTCGGATCATAGCATGGAACCATTACTCCTGCTAACCTCCGGAGTGCATCAGATGTTGGGCTTGTGAATTATTGTGTAATAACAAGAGAGATTGACCAAACCTCTAGCTTTAGCTAGAGGAGTCGTGACAAATCATCTGGAAATATGCAACATCAGTAATTTTAACTTGGCTAGTGGAAAGTTTTCCCTGCTCAGGAGAAGGTAAGGTAGGGAGAAAAGCCTATTTTGTGTATTCTCAATCTACAAATTTTTGAGCGACACAGTAATCTTTGAAAAAATCAGGTACTTAATATAAGACCTCGCCCGTAAGGGCGGGGTTTAAATAGCTATCAACACAATAAGTAGGTGAGCGTTAAAAAATCAAGCTATGTAACAAAATGTCAAACTAGCGCACAGCCTTAAACCCCGCCCGCCCCGGCGGGGTTTAAGAAATAGGTGATTTCAGATTCTTTTACAAAACTCAACATACATCGGTTTGGTCATGCCTACCTACTTAGTATTACATCACCTCTGTCAATCAGAGAAATCAGTTGATGATATTTATTGATTTTATGACCGGAGTTATAATAATTTTAGTTTGTATGATCAGGAGAAAAAGCTAATGTTACTTTTCCATATTTCTAATCAAAATTCTCTTGCCAAAAGCCTAAAAATTGACCATCCTGCACCACTTATCGACGGTGAATCTAAAAG
>JAJEAQ010000663.1 GCA_022822685.1 Trichodesmium sp. jk18x7bins.61 | reverse complement strand
GCTTGATTCTAATTCTATTTTTCTGCTGATTTATATTGCTTTGTGGTTATTTTGAGCTTAGTAGTTGTGATGATTTTTTTCGGGACTTCCCTACGTGAAGGGTGTTTATGGGGTTTGAGTTTGTGTTTGTGTGTTGGTTGTATGGTTGTTTGGAGTTGGTTCTATGTCTACTGCAATTATAATGTCTGCTAAATACCTAATGTGTATCGGAGCGTTATAACCCAGGCTCTCATCCCGACGCTCCCCTACCGGGAGAGCGCGGGACTTCTCGCCAGTTTGTTAAATATGCAAAACTTTAATTAGTTTTTGTTAGTATCAATAACAAAAACGTAATTTTTAATTTGAGCTTCCTTTGGAGGTAATGTTTGCGAAGGGTAATGCTTAATTCCTTGGCAAGTGAAGCTAGCTAATACAGATAATATTTCTTAAACTAAGTCCTGATGAGAATTAACAATATCTCAAATAATGAGCATATACATAACCATAACAAGGATATGAAATTTTAGCCCAATCACCATCGTAACCAATCACATTTACACGAGTACCACGATGTAATGCACCAATAGTCCAACCCCAAGGAGAGCTTCTCACCCGCAGATTGCGATAACGAGTTGCTACTCGGCGACAGCTACGATGACCACCATAATGATGAGCAAGTTTTTCTGTACCTTCATTGGGGAGTGTAGTTAGTGGCTGATCGACAATTTGAGTATTTTGAGATGATACAGCTCCAATCGCAGTCCAACCCATACCAGCTACAGTAGTAATAGATAATAAGCTACTCATTGCTAAAGATTTTGTCCAATTCATTATCTGTTTCATATTGTATTTCTCCATAAAACTTATACAAAGCCTCACAATGTAGCCACTGTCCATTAAACAGACCTAATGCTTCCTCCTAAGACTTCAGTCCCATCCTGTTCAGTGGCTCATATTGCAAGTTAGGAACCAATCTAGACGATCCCATTTTAGAGATTATTATGGTTAGATAGATACTTGCTCCCACTTCCACTAACTTATACTCTCAGAAAAGATCGTCTAAGACAAGATATTTAATATTAATTTTTTTAACTCGCTCTGCTCATTTGCGAAGCATTCCTCAGGAGCGAAATAAATTCACTGGTGAAAAAGAATTAGGAAAAGGTACCTTTTGAGCAACGGATTTAGTATGATACTCATAGCTATATTTTTACTCTCAGTTCAAAAAAATTTATATGTCATCTAATCAAAAGCTTTACGAAGGCAAGGCTAAAATTCTATATACTACTGCAGATCCAGAAATATTGCTGACTTATTTTAAAGACGACGCTACAGCATTTAATGCTCAAAAGAGAGGCACAATAGTAGGGAAAGGTAAAATCAACTGCACAATTTCTAGTCAGCTCTTTAAACTACTAGAAGCTTATGACATACCTACTCATTTTATTGACTGTCCAGCACAAGATCAAATGCTAGTTAAAAGGGTGAAAATTTTACCCATAGAAGTTATTGTCAGAAATATTGCTGCTGGTAGTCTTTGCAGACAAACTGGATTAGCAGAAGGGACAATTTTTAAATTTCCTTTAGTAGAATACTGTTACAAAAATGATAGTTTGCAAGACCCACTACTGACACGCGATCGCCTCTTAATTATGGAACTAGCCACCCCAGAACAATTAGAGCACATCCGCAACTTGGCCCTCAAAATTAATGATATTCTGAAAAGTTTCTTTGACCAATGCCAAATTACTCTTGTGGACTTCAAAATAGAATTTGGCCTAGATGCTAATGATAATCTGATTCTTGCAGATGAAATAAGTCCAGATAGTTGCCGACTTTGGGACCAATCTCAAACAGAGCCAAATCTGAGAGTAATGGACAAAGACCGCTTCCGTCGAGATATTGGTAATGTAGAAGCTGCATATCAACAAGTCCTAAAAAGGATTTTAACTCAGGTAGGTTGATCTGCTCGTCTATAGTGTACAATCTTACAGTTTGTATAGAAAATTAAAGGGCTAATTTGTCAAGTCAATCTTAAGAGGCTGATTCCTTCGTAAAACAAGGATTTTGCTAGAACTAGATGACTAGAGCCTAAACTACTGAATGCTCTGTGACATAAGGATTTCAGTTAAGTTTACCAGTACCGAATAAATCTCGGAAACTTGGGCAAACCCAAACGCGATAGTAGAGTCTGGCCTCTGAATTGGTGATAGCAATATTGCTGATTTAAGTCGTCTCATTGAACATCGAATCATTTTTGATGATCACCTCTGATTAGAGCTCTCTGAAAAATCATGTAGGGAGTCACTGTGGTTAGTTTCTACAAGGGTTTGAGAAAAAGCTGATAATTTTTCTGGAGATGTCTATTATAGAGTTTGATTCAATGGGGGGAGTATGTCAAGAATTAGCTCTCAATGGTGTGTGTATTGTATGGGATAGAATGATATGCGCTTGTCTCCAATCTTGGTAGCTATTTTTGCTACTTCAACAACTTGTGGAATCTCAAAACCTGCTCATGCTCAAGTCATGGAAACTGATACCAAATCTTTTTTAGAGTTAGGGTATAGTTGGCCTGCACAAAATTTATTTGGTAGTACAAAAAATTTATTTACTAAATCTGGGTTAGAGGAACCAGTTACACTAGAATTTTATTCTTTATTAAAAGTTCAAGAAATTCCCAAAACTCTAATTTTTAGTAAAAATATCAATAGAAAAGTGAAATCTAGTTCTAATAAAGATTTTACACAAAATTTGGCTTTAGCAGTTTTGGAAACAACAAAAAATCCTCAAGTAAATACAATAAATAAAAAAATTAAAACTAACTCAGAAATACTAATAAACAAACAATTTAGTGCCAGTATCTCTACAGGAGAAATAGTCGGGAATCAGAGCCATAATTCTCCACCTCTAGTTTTGGCCAAACAAGTGGCTCCCAAATTACAACCATTTAGCAATCAACAGAAATTCACGTTAACATTAAACCAATCCGATGGCCAGGCCCAAATTTCATCACCTGAAGAAGTTCCAGAAGAGTCAGATAGGGAAACTACACCCACCCCAATAGAATCAGAAGAATCTACTCCCCTTCCATCAGAACAAACACAACCCTCTTCAGAAGAAGGAGAACCCCTAGTGCTAGTCGCTGAAGTTGTAGTTAGTGGGGTAGAGGGAGAATTGGAAGATGAAGTTTACCAAGTTATCAGCACTCAACCTGGACGTACAACTACTCGCTCTCAACTACAACAAGATATTAACGCTATCTTTGCTACTGGTTTCTTCCGCAATGTCAAAGCAGTACCTGAAGATACTTCTCTAGGTGTAAGAGTAACTTTTCAAGTTGAACCTAACCCTGTACTGCGTTCTGTAACAATAGAAGGCGCTCAAGTATTTCCTGAGAGTGAAGTAGATAGAATCTTTAGCCCTCAGTATGGTGAAACTCTAAATTTGAAAGTCTTTGAGGAAGGTGTAGAACAAGTTAACCAGTGGTATCAAGACAACGGTTATATTCTGGGGCAAGTTATAGGTGCCCCCCAAGTTAGTGATGATGGTCAAGTTACTCTGGAAGTTGCAGAGGGAGAAATTCAAGAAATTCAAGTACGCTTTGTCAATGCAGAAGGAGAAACAGTAGATGAGGAGGGTAATCCGATTGAAGGTCGTACCCGTGAATATATCATTACTAGAGAAATTGAACTTCAACCAGGAGACATCTTCCGACGAGAGACAGCAGAAAAAGATATTAGAAGAGTATTTGGTTTAGGAATTTTTGAAGATGTTAGATTAGATTTGGAACCCGCACCAGACGATCCTAACAAGGTGATTGTGATTGCAAATATTGTCGAAAAAAGTACAGGCTCTCTAGCATTTGGTGGTGGGATTAGTTCTGCGAGTGGATTATTTGGTACAGTTAGTTATCAGCAACAAAACATTGGTGGTAATAATCAGAAATTAGGAGGGGAATTTCAGGTAGGTGAACGATTATTACTGGCCGATATTAGCTTTACCGATCCCTGGATTGGTGGAGACGATCACCGTTTATCTTACACAGTGAATGTTTTCAGACGGCAGGCAATTTCAGTAATTTTCGATTCTGATGACGAGGATCAGCGAGATGTCGATTTGCCTAATGGTGATAACCCCAGAGTTATTCGTACAGGGGGTGGAGTTAGTTTTACTCGTCCGTTTATTCCAAATCCATTTGTCGCTCCTAAGTGGACTGCTTCTTTGGGGCTAAAATACGAACGGGTAGAAATTCAGGATAGTGATGGTGAAGTTGAGCCTAGGGATGAGCTAGGTAATAAATTGACTGTTGATGACTCAGGGAAAGACGATCTATTAACTCTTCAACTTGGTATTGTTAATGATCGACGTAATAATCCCCGCCAACCAACCTCCGGGACTTTGCTCAGATTTGGTACAGAACAATCTATTCCTGTAGGCTCAGGAGAGATTGCGTTTAACCGTGTGCGAGCTAACTTCAGTTTCTATATTCCAGTCAACTTGACTCGCTTTGCTGATGGACCAGAAGCTTTAGCTTTTAATATACAAGGTGGTCATATAATTGGAGACTTACCTCCTTATGAAGCTTTTCCTCTAGGTGGTACTAATACCGTCCGTGGGTATGATGAAGGTTTAGTGGGAGCTGGTCGTACTTTCCTTTTGGGCACTGTTGAGTATCGCTTTCCTTTATTTGGGTTTCTTAGTGGTGCTTTATTTATTGACGCTGCAACAGTATTTGACAGTCAAAGTAGTGTAATTGGCAATCCTGGAGGTGTGCGAGAGAAACCAGGAGATGGTATCGGTTATGGTGGAGGCATTCGAGTACAGTCTCCTCTAGGTCCGATTAGAATTGATTATGCTATTAATGACGAGGGTGATACTCGTTTCCACTTTGGTATTGGTGAGCGATTTTAACAATAATTACAGGAAAACTATTTATTCCTCTAGAGAACTCAAGGGTTCAAGAGGTATAATTTTCCTTTTGCTTTGAGAACCAGTGGCCTTATGGGGCAGAAATACATTTAAACCTATAAACGTAATAATATTCATACCAGGATGACTAAAGTCCTCTAGCCTTATAGGCTCCCTTATTTTCATCCTTGTTATAAATAACCAAGCTTTTCCCTAACTTGTAGTACTTAGTCTAAATTAGAATTATATGCGATCGCTATTTTTCTTTAACATTATTGTATCTGCTTTAATTGTCATAGCAACTTGTTTATGGACTACCCCTGCTTGGGCATCTATTCAAATTCAACTATATGATATAGACTACAAAAACTGTCCTTCTACCTTAGTACAAGGAGCAATCACCAGTGCTTCTAGTATGACGGCTAATTGTTTTCTTGTTACAGGTAAAGCCAAAAATACTTCTGACCGAAAAACTGGGTCTCAAGCCTCCCCCTGAAGCGGGGGACTTTTCAGGTTGATTTAATACCCCGCCGGGGCGGGCGGGGTATACTGAGCGGGCAGGGTTTTAATAAATATGCTACAATCTTGTTAGTTGAGAACATCAATAATGAAAGCTAGATATCGTGCTCGAATTTATCCCACAACCTCACCAAAAACCAAGTAAGCCCAACTATTTGGCTGTGTCCGTGTTGTCGGGAATGATTCTCTAGCTTATTGTCAACAAAAATATAAATTGGGAGAGAAAAAGCCGACTAATGGGAAACTGGAAAAACTCTTCATTACTCAAGCTAAAAAGACTGATGAACGTCAATGGTTATCTGAAATATTAAACATTCCATTACAGCAATCTTTAAATGATTTAAACCAAGCTCCCCCTAATTTCTTTAAATCATCATGTCTGGGTGAAAGAAAGGGTAAAGCAATTAAACCACCAAAGTTCAAAAAGGGAAAATCTAAACAAGCTGGGAGATTCAGAAAAGATGGATTTAAGATATATCAGAACAAGGTATATGCCACCAAGATAGGCGAGATTAAAATAGTTTGGTCCAGGGAATTACCTTCTCAACCCACTTCAGCCACAGTCATTCAAGATTCAAATAGATCTTTCATTAGTTTTGTAGTTGAAATTCAACCAGAAAAACTAGCAAAAACTCAGAGTGTTGGTATTGATTTAGGAAGAAAAACTTTTGCCACCAGTCGCCTAGGGAAATAGATGCTCCCAAGCCATTAAGGAAAGGGATTCAGAAGTAGAGAAAATTAAGTAAATCATGAACTAAGAAAAGTAAAGGCTCGAAAAGATAGGAAAAAGCTAGACTTAGCCTTTCTAAGTTTCACGCCTAGTTAAAAGATACTCGCACAGATTTTTTACACAAATTTCAACCCCGCCGGGGCGGGCCGAGGTCTGATTCACAGAATTATTCACGAGAAGCAAGTAATAGTTTAGGAAGATTTGAATGTGTCAGGTATGGTAAAAAACCAGAAACTGTCGAGAGCAATCAGTGATTTAAGCAGGGGACAGTTGCCTCCAAGAGGAGGCAACTGGTCGTCTGAAACGGGACACCGAGTCCCCTAGGGATTTTCACCCCTAGCCTTCACGGAAAAGACTTAATGAGTCCGACTACTCCTAGAGTAAGCAATGAAATAGTCCGAATGCAAGTCCTGTTTGAGCCTGTCGCCGACATGTTCAGGTCGCCACGAAACAGGGAGCCGACAGGCGAAAAG